>QKCE01000023.1 GCA_003245785.1 Spirochaetales bacterium
ACATAGTTATTAATGCCTGGTGGCCATAGTGGAGAGGCAATACCCGTTCCCATCCCGAACACGGAAGTCAAGCTCTCTAACGCCGATGATACTGCTGCAACAGTGGGAAAGTAGGTAGCTGCCAGGCTTTTTTTATTTTAAATAGCATTTCACTCCTTACGAATGCCTGCCCCCGATTTTTCCCCCCGGTTCTTGAAGATTTACCGAAAGCATAGTATCCTAAGGATATTATGGTTGGAGGTATGTATGGCAGCCGGTGATTCTCAATTTCAACTCGTGACCTTTCAGCTTGGAGAAGAGCTTTATGGCGTAGATATAATGGATGTCAAGGAAATTGTCAGAATCCAGGATATAAGGCCGATCCCGAACGCGCCATATTACGTCGAGGGAATCTTCAATCTCAGAAGCGAGATAATTCCCATTATCAATCTCCATAAGAGATTTCATCTCAAGAAGGCGCAACTCGAGGAAGGAGATGAATACCTGGGAGGGTTCATCATTCTTAATATCGAGGGGAACAAGCTCGGCATTATTATTGACAGAATCGCGCGGGTCGTCATGGTTCAGCAAGATGAAATACAGCCTCCGCCGCAAATGATCAGCGGTATAGGAGCCGAATACATCAACGGCGTGGTCCGCCAGGAAGCGGGCTACTTGATCGTGCTGGATATACGCAGGCTTTTCAACCCGAAAGAGCTACAAAAGCTGGCTAATCTTTAAAAATTTACGGACATCAACCCAATTTTGAGCGAGAATTTAACGTAGCACCCGTTCAAGCAAGAAACGCCAAGGTGATCGTGCGCGGTCCCTTAGCGGCTTAATTATGGAAGCAAATGAAAATACCTGTTTATAGTTCAACAATTCGTAGAAAAGAAATGGATGCCGTGCTTACTTGTCTCGTTTCAGAGAAGTTGGGTCCCGGAGAATTCTATCAGCGCTTGATTCAACAGGTGAAAGACGTACTCCCGATAGAGGCCGCCGCGGCCTTCCGGAGTCCCGCCATAGCGCTTGAATACGCGTTCCGAGCCCTCTCGCTTCCCGAAGGCTCCGGCGTGATTATTTCAGCCTTGGCCCCGGCCTGGCACCTTCAGGAAGTTCGGAAATCGGGTTATAACCCCCTGATCGTGGACGTGGACCCGGATACGTCCTGCATGAACGTCGACGAGGTATCAGACGCGGTCAAGCGGGGAGGTCGCCTGATATTAATCCATGAACCATTGGGCTACATTCCCGACATGCAAAGATTCAAAGCCTTTGAAATACCGATCATCGAGGATATTTCGACGAGCGTTGGCGCCATATCGGCCGAGACTCCTGCCGGAGTATCCGGATCTTTCGCCATCCTCGGGCTCGAGGATAGGGATTTGGTAACGGGCGGGGGCGGCGCGCTGCTCCTTGCTGCCGCCCATCGGGAAGCCATAGTACTCAAGAAAATGGCCGAAGAAGCTCCCGTAACCGACGTGTTGACGGACGTGAACGCGGCCCTGGCTTACGTGCAAATCAAGGAAATGGTTCGAAACCAGGAAGTCCGTAAGGATATACACGCGCTCTTCGTCCGCTCGCTCATGCAAGGACGCCATAAAACCCTGACTCAATCCGGCGAAGGAACTCCATCGTATTACTCGTTTCCCGTTTTGCTTTCCAGCGGGGTTAAGGAAGTCCGACAGTATACGGGCAGAAAAGAAATAGCCATCGAACCCGCCTTTTCCGGCTCTGTCGCGGAATCCCTTGGCGACGATCTGGAGGGGTGCATCCAGGCGAAATCGCTTCTCTTGAGATGCGTGCTTTTTCCGCTCTACCCGAGGCTTGGAGGCGCGAACGCCTCCAAGATCGCCAAGGTTCTCGCGACGCTTCCCTGAGCGGGGCTTTTTAATGCAGGGGATCAAACGGGCGATAACGATCGTCAACACATGGAAACCAGAAGCCGCTCCCCTTGCAGGGAAAATCCGTTCGAAGCTTCTCGAGTACGGCATCGAATGCGATATTTGCGAATATGACGGGCTCAGCTTCAAGACCTGTTTCGACGGATACGACGTCGCGATTACGCTCGGCGGGGACGGCACCGTGCTTTTTGCGGCCCGGTATTGCGCCTCGCGGCATATCCCCGTTTTTCCCGTAAACCTGGGGGAATTCGGGTTTATAGCGGGGATTGAGCCCCGCGAATGGGAACGCCATTTGGAGGACTTCATCGAGGGCCGGAGCGATAGCGTCGAGCGTATGCTTCTCGAGGCGCGCGTCGAGCGGGACGGGCAAACGGTTTTCGTCAGTAACGCCCTGAACGACGCGGTCGTATCCGGAAGCGGGATCGCGAAGATAGTGATGCTGGAAGTTCTTTTCAACGGGCTTTCATTCGGTACCTATAAGGCGGACGGCGTAATCATCGCGACGCCAACCGGCTCCACGGCGTACTCCGCCGCCTCGGGAGGCCCGATACTCGGCCCTGACCTTGCCGCCTTCGTCCTTACGCCCATTTGCGCGTTTTCCCTTTCCAACCGGCCGATAGTCCTTCCCCCGACGGGAACCCTGCGCCTGAAGGTTTTGGAGATGAGGCACAAGGAATCGATTTTGACGATTGACGGGCAAGAGGTATTTCACCTTACGGAGGGGGATACCGTTTTTATCGACGAGTCGCCCCACAGGGTACGGCTGGTCGGTTGCGATACCGACGTTTTCTATTCCGCCTTGCGATCCAAGTTGAATTGGTCCGGAACGCCCGTTCCCGATTGCGGAGGGTTCAATGCTTGAGGATTTGAACGTGAAGGATTTCGCGCTCATCGATTCCGTCTCCCTCGATTTCGGCAAGGGTCTCAACATCTTGTCCGGCGAGACCGGCGCGGGTAAATCCATCCTCATAGGATCCCTGACCTTCCTTCTCGGCGGCAAGGCCGGGCTTGATTCCATCAGGACCGGCGCGGAATCGGCCCGGGTAAGCGGTACCGTATACCTGGAAAAAGACGCGGTCGCCGCCCGGAAATGGCTCGAGGAAAGGGGAATAGTCCCGGAAAACGACAGGGTCCTGATCCGTAGAACCATAAGGGACAGCGGAAAAACCGGCGCCTGGATAGAGGACGTGCCGGTTACGAGGGCAGAACTCGCGGACTTCACCTCGGGGATTGTCGACGTGCACGGCCAGCACGACCATCAATCCCTTTTCAAACTGGACGAACATCGGCGCTTTCTCGATTCCTTCGCGGGAATTACCGAAGAGGTAGCCGCCTTCACGAAACTGTATGGCGCTCTCGCCGAAAAACGGGCGCGCTTCGACGAAATGAATACCTCCGAACAGGAGAGATGCAGGCGACGGGAGATACTTGAATTCTCGATCGACGAGATCGCGAAAGCGTCGCTGAAGCCCGGAGAGGAAGAAAGCCTCTCGGCGGAAGAGACGCGGCTCACCCAATACGAAAAGCTTTTTTCCATGGTAGACTCGATCGCCGAAACCCTGCTCGGCCAGGACGGCGCGGTACACGCGCTGAAACGCGTCCTGTCCGGTTTCGATTCCTCCGCCTCGATCGACCCCTCGCTCGACCAGAACAGGGGCAGGTTGGAAAACGCCTATTACGAGATCGAGGACATCGCCGAAGGTGTCAGGCAGTACCGTGACGGCCTGGTTTACGATCCCGCCCGTCTGGAGGCGGTACAGGAAAGGCTTTCGCTTATTTTTAAATTGAAAAAAAAATACGGCGCCTCGGTCGATGACGTGATGGCGTGGGCCTCGAACGCCGAGCGGGAACTTGAAGCCCTTCAGGGGTGGGATTCGAACCGCGAAGAAATGGAAAAGGAAATAGCCGTACTCGAGAAAGAAGTGTACCGGGCGGGTTCGGAGATCTCGGATAAGCGAAAACGGGCTTCCTCCGCCCTGGAATCCGGGGTTGAGGGCGTCCTTCGCTCCCTGGGCATGAGCGGTACCCGTTTCAGCGTATCGCTTACCCTGAGGCCCGGCACCGACACGATACAGCGTTCCGGTCCTTACGGGTTCGACTCAATCGAGTTCCTGATCAGCGCGAACCCCGGCGAACCGCTGAAGCAGCTCGCCAAGATCGCCTCGGGAGGCGAGCTTTCCAGGGTCATGCTTGCGTTGAAGACGGTGTTGACCTCGGCGGACGAGACGGGTACCCTGATTTTCGACGAAATCGATACCGGTATCGGCGGCGAGGTAGCCCTCGCTGTTGGCGCGCACCTAAAGGGGTTGGCCAAAACCAAACAGGTTCTTTGCATTACCCATCTCGCGAGCATCGCGGCTCACGCGGACCGGCACATAAAAATCGAGAAAAAGGTTGACTCAAACCGGACCGTCACGAATGCCACCGGCATTGACGGCAGGGCCCGGGTGGAAGAAGTCGCGCGCATGCTCGCCGGAGACGGTTTCAGCGAGGCCTCGGTGCGTCACGCCGAAGACCTAATAGCGAAATTCGCCTGACGTATTCGTTTGTCCGATGCCGACTTGGTGTGATATACGTTGACGAGGAGTAGTGCATGGCGCGAGTAACCGAAGAGGCCCGGCAAAGCTACGCGGAACAGGTAGCGGTCTATCAGCAGCAGCTTGACGCCCTGTTGATACGCGAGAAAAACATGCTCATGCTCATCCAGAAGGACCCCACGGGAGCATCCTACAAGCGGCTCATGCTAGCCGACGAGATGCTCTACCTGACTACCCTCTACCTCGCCAAACATTCCCTGTCGGTTTCGCTCCTGAACGTGAAAAACGAGGACGCCCTCAATGACGCGAGAAAAACCCTCTATAAGGCCGTCATCTATCTCGAGGAAGTCGTAACGAATCTGATAGACGCGCCCTTCTCGGAATATGAAGACAAGATTGACGAAATCAGGAACCTTCCCGAGAGCAAACGCTATTATCTGGTCCGGAAACTCGGGCTTGCCATCCGCCTGATTATGGACGCCTACGGGGACAATACCAAATGGCGCTGGACCTTCGTGGAGCTCGAGGCTCGGTTTGCCACCGTCGCGAAGAATATCCTCGACCTGAAGACGGCTTCCAGGGATGGGTTGGACCCCCGGTCTCCCGATTATGACGATACGGTATATCACCTTCGCCTCGTAAAGCGGCTCCTCCAGCAGGCTTCCGACCGATACAGGGAAAAATACGAGCTTTCCACGGGACGCATCGACGATTTCCGGCTGGCCATCAATTACCTCCTTGCGTTACGGCGAATCCACATAATCCTCGGCGAGCGCGACGACGCGGAGGAAGTAAAGAAGAAAGCCATTATTTGGCGAGAGAAGATGGAACAAGACCATCGTAAGAGCGAGTCCCAGAAAAAATGAGCGAACGTCGCGTAATTCTAGACGTGGATACGGGCCACGACGACGCAGTCGCCATAATGATCGCCGCTTCCGCCCCCGAACTCACCCTGGAAGCGATAACCGTCACGGCCGGAAACCAAACCCTCGATAAAACCCTCTCAAATACGCTCAATCTCTGCGACGCCCTCGGCATCGAGGCGCCGGTTTTCGCGGGAATGACGAAGCCCCTGATGCGCGACCTGGTTCCCGCCGCGAGGATTCACGGCGAGTCCGGATTGGACGGGCCGGTGTTTCAACCCCGAAAAAAGATAGCGGAGAAGGAGCATGCGGCGGTCGCACTCGCGAGGATGGTAACCGAAGCCCCTCCCAATTCCCTGACGCTCATCGCGGTTGGACCCCTTACGAACGTGGCGATGGCTATCCGTCTCGAGCCTACTGTCGCGACGAAACTCCGGGAACTCATCATAATGGGAGGATCGATCGGGCGCGGCAACGTGACGCCCTCGTCGGAATTCAACATCCACGCGGATCCAGAGGCGGCTGCCATCGTATTTTCGAGCGGCGCGCCGATTACCATGGTCGGGCTGGACGTGACGACCAAAATCACCCTCGATGAAGCGCGTCTTGCGTCCCTATCCTCTATTGGGGGACCTGCCGCGGAAATTTTCTCGAAAAGCATGGGGAATTACATGGCCGCGTGCAGGCATTACCTCGGCGAGTACCCCGCCATGCACGATCCGAGCTGCGTTGCCTACGCAATCGAACCGAAACTCATGACGCTTCGTGAATATCACGTGGAAGTGGAGTATTCCGGGACTTTCACGTTGGGGCGAACCGTCGTCGATACGGCGGGAGTGACCAAGAAAGCCCCGAACGCGAGGGTTGGGGTCGACGCGGACGAAACCATCTTCTGGCCCTTACTTGCGCGGGCCTTGGGGCATTGGTCCCGCGGCTGAATTCGGGAATATCCGTATTGTGCTCGTAATGTAAAGCTATTATACTAAGCTAAGACTGCCCAAAACAGGGTTAAAAAGTTCAGGAGGAACTATGAAGAAATTAATCGCAGGCCTTCTTTGCGCGCTCGTCGCTTTCACCGCATTCGCGGGCGGAAAGACCGATTCGACCGCCGCGAAAGACACCCGTCCGACCATTCGCCTCATCACCGACGCGACCGGTATCGACGACAAGTCCTTCAACGCCGCCGCCTGGCGCGGAATTCTCGCGTTTTACGGCGACACCTGGGACAACCAGAAAGGACGCGGCAAGCTCTACGACGTCGTAACCTGCCAGACTCAGGACAAATACATTCCGAACCTCAAGCAGGCTTCCGACGAGGGCTACGACCTTATCTGCGTGACCGGCTTCACCTTTGCCGATGCGCTGGGCGAAGTCGCCAAGCTGTATCCCAACCAGAAGTACATGATCGTCGACGTGGACTGGGTTTCGAGCCCCAACGTCATGGAGTTCACCTTCTCCGAGCACCAGGGTTCCTACCTCGTCGGCGTGGCCGCCGCGCTCAAGTCCGTATCGGATAAGGTCGCCAACCCGAAGTTCGGATTCATCGGCGGCGTTCCCGGCGCGGTCATCACGAAGTTCGAGGTCGGTTACATCATGGGCATCAAGTCCGTGCTGCCCAACGCCGAAATCGTGGATTACTACGCGAACGACTGGGGAAAGCCCGAGCTTGCCAAGGCCCAGGCGAAGAACTGGTATGATTCCGGCGTGTACTGCATCTATTCCGCCGCCGGCGGTACCGGAAACGGCACCATCGCCCAGGCCAAGGAATACCGCAGCCAGGGCAAGAACGTGTGGGCGATCGGCGTAGACTCCGACCAGTACGAGGAAGGCCTCTATGCAGACGGCAAGTCCGCCGTCCTGACTTCCATGCTGAAGCGCGTCGAGACCTCCACCCAGTATGCCCTCAACGCCGTCAAGGACGGATCCTTCGCCTCGAAGGTCGTCGTCCTCGACATGGCCGCCGACGGTATCGGGTTCTCCGAGAGGAACGCCGAGCTGGGTGCCGACAACATCAAGAAGATCAACGCCGTCAAGCAGGACATCATGGCCGGTAAGGTCAAGGTGTACGCGACCTACAAGGAAGCCCTCGCCGCCGGCGCGGTTCCCGCGGGTCTCGGCGCCAAGGACAACTAAAAGGTAACCGTGACGCGTCGGGCTGTCCGGAATTCGTTTCCGGACAGCCCTTTTTGCGTTATCAGCATTTTTCGGGAGGCACACATGGAAAAAAACGCCATCGAAATGCTCGGCATCACGAAACGTTTTCCGGGTGTATTGGCCAACGATCATATCAATCTTTCGGTCCGCGAGAACGAGGTTCACGCCTTGCTCGGCGAAAACGGCGCCGGAAAATCGACCCTCATGTCGATTCTCTTCGGTTCCTACGACGCCGACGAGGGAATCATCAAGATCCGCGGCAAGGAAGTGAAAATCAAGGATCCGAACGCGGCGACCGCGCTCGGCATCGGCATGGTGCACCAGCATTTCAAGCTCGTGCACAATTACACGGTAACCGAGAACATCATTCTCGGCATCGAGAGCACGAACCGGTTCGGTTTGCTCGACCTGAAGAAGGCCGAGAAACGGGTCGCCGAACTTTCTGAACGGTACGGCCTCAAGGTAAACCCCCGGGATAAAATCGAAGACATCAGCGTAGGCATGCAACAGCGCGTTGAAATACTCAAGACGCTTTATCGCGACGCCGACATCCTCATCTTGGACGAACCGAGCGCCGTGCTTACCCCCCAGGAAATAGACGAGTTGATGGATATCATCCTTCGCCTGAAAAAGGAAGGAAAGACCATCATTCTCATTACGCATAAGCTTAAGGAAATAAAGGCCGTCGCGGAGCGCTGCACCGTGCTTCGTCGGGGCAAATATATAGGAACCGTGCAGGTCGACGAAGTCTCCGAGCAGCAGCTCGCGGAAATGATGGTCGGGCGCGCGATCAAGTTTGAAATCGACAAGGGTCCCGCGAATCCCGGCGAAGTGGTTCTTCAAATAGAGGACATCACGGTAAAAAATTCCCGCGGCGCGATAGGTGTGAAGAACTTTTCCCTGGACGTACGGGCGGGAGAAATCGTGGGTATCGCGGGCGTCGACGGCAACGGCCAGACGGAGCTTATCTACGCCATAACCGGCCTCACGCACCTTGATTCGGGATCAATCAAGGTGCACGGTAAGGAAATCTCCAAAATGTCTGTAAAGGAGAGAATCGAAGCTGGGGTCGGGCATATACCCGAAGATCGTCACCGGCACGGTTTGGTCCTCGACTTTTCCGTGGCGGAAAATACCGTGCTCAAAAATTACGATAAAGCCCCGTATTCATCGTCCCTGGGAATACTCGATTTCGAGAAGATAACGAGCCACGCCGCGGATCTCATCGAGCAATACGATATCCGCGCCGGGGAAGGTCCCTCGATGAAGGCGCGGAATATGTCCGGCGGCAACCAGCAAAAGGTAATCATCGCGCGGGAAATCGCGCTTTCGCCGGACGTACTGGTTGTCGCGCAACCTACCCGCGGCCTCGACGTCGGCGCGATCGAGTATATCCGCAAGCGCATCGTCGCTGAACGCGACAAGGGCCGGGCAGTGCTTCTCGTTTCGTTCGAACTCGACGAAATCATGAACCTTTGCGACCGCATCGCTATAATCTCCCACGGGGAGATCGCGGGCATACTCCATGAAGGAGAGGCGGACGAGCATCAGATCGGCTTCATGATGGCGGGCGCGAAAAAATCCGATTCGGTGGGGGCATAAATGAACGACGCGAAAAAACAACGGACGTCCTTGCGGCAGCTTCTCCTGAAATCGGACGCGGCTATCTCGGTCATGGTCGTATTGCTCGGTTTCCTTTGCGGAACGCTGTTGATACTTTTCGTGGGCAGGAACCCCGTCGGGATGTACAAGGCGATCCTGCAGGTGGTTACCGGCTACACTATCGGCCGCGGTAAATTTTACGTGCGGTACGTGGGCGAATGGCTAGCGACTTCCATGCCCTTCATTCTTTGCGGGCTCTCGATGGGCTTTGCCGCGCGGACAGGCCTGTTCAATATCGGCGGCGAGGGACAATACGTGGTGGGCATCACCGTGGCTCAGTTCGTCGCCCTGTTGGGGCCCCAGGTTCCCGGCCTTCACTGGTTCCTCGCCCTGTGCCTCGCCATGCTCGGCGGCGCCTTCTGGGGCGGTATCGTAGGTTGGCTCAAGGCGAAGTTTGAGGTATCCGAGGTAGTTGCGACGATCATGCTCAACTATATCGCGCTATATCTTTCGCGAATTTTGATAATGAGGATACCGGGGACGAATACCTACAAGACCCTCGATTTCCCGGCGACGGCCTTACTCAAGTCCTCGTTCCTGGAGAAAATCACCCACGGCTCGATGCTGAACCTCGGAATGATATTCGTGATAATCGCGGTGATCCTGTACTGGTTCATAATCGAGAAGACCCGCCTCGGATTCGGCTTGCGGGCTACCGGCTTCAACAAGGAAGCCGCCCGGTACGGCGGAATCTCCGTAGTGAAGAGCATAGTGCTTTCCATGGCTATCGCCGGGGCTTTCGCGGGGCTGGCGGGCGGAATAGTTTCGCTCGGGGCATTCAAGTACGGCCGCGTACTCGCTTCAAATGACGGATACGGCTTCGCGGGAATCGCGGTCGCCCTCGTCGGCAACAGCTCAGCCTTGGGGACTCTCCTCGCGGGCCTGCTATTCGGCATGCTTTCCTCGGCTCAGCCGCTGATGGAATCGAACAGCATCCCGAAGGAAATTACCTTCATCATACAGGGCCTCGTAGTCGTATTCATCGCGATCCGCGTGGGGTTCCGCATGTTTATCTCGTATTCCATGAAAAAGAAAACCCCGAAGGAGACGACAGGAAATGATTGAAATATTCGGCAAAATCCCGACCATTCTGATGCTCGTCTCGCCGATTCTCATTACGGCCACGGGCGGGATGATTTGCGAGAGGTCCGGCGTGGTGAACATCGCGCTCGAGGGACTCATGATGTTCGGCGCCTTCGCTGCGGCGGCGGCCCACTTTTTCATCGAGCCCGTCCTGGGGCCGAATTCCGTGTGGGTCTCCCTCGCTATCGGCGGCCTTGCGGGTATGCTTTTTTCCTACGTCCACGCCTTCGCTTCCATTTCGTTTAACGCGGACCAGACCGTGTCGGGAACGGGCATCAACCTGTTGGCCAGCGGGATCACGATTTTTCTTTCGCAGGTACTCTTCAAGCAGGACCGGACGAAGCAATTCATGCTCGGCATGATGCCCGGGGCGGGCGGTATTTATCCCACCGCGTGGATTGCCCTCTCGATCGTGCTCCTGACCTGGTTCATTCTTTACAGGACCCCCTTCGGGCTACGGCTTCGTGCGTGCGGCGAGAATCCCCAAGCCGCGGCATCGGTCGGAATCAACGTCCTTCGTACGCGCTATTTCGCGGTGCTTTCCTCGGGCCTCCTCGCGGGAATCGCGGGCGGCTGCCTAGTGCTTACGACTAACACGCAGTTCAACTCGACCACGGTGAACGGGCACGGATTCATTGCCCTCGCGGTCGTTTCCTTCGGGCGCTGGCGCCCCCTCGGAATAACCGGCGCCTCGGCCCTCTTCGGCACGGCCCTCGCGTTTTCGATAATCGCGAGCGATTTCGCCTCCCTCAGGGTTCTTCCGACCGAGGTATTCAACATCATGCCCTACGCGATTACG
>QKCE01000290.1 GCA_003245785.1 Spirochaetales bacterium
TCATAATTATCTCCTGTTACACGGTGAACGTTGATATCGTGATAAAAAGAATGATACCGGAAAGGTCGGCGCTGTTCAAGTCGCGACAGTCGCGGCTCCGCGCCCCGCGCGGCCCCGCGCGTCCCGCGGCTCCTGGCGTCCCGCGACGCTCCCGACATCGGCAGGGACGAAGCCGCTTACATGAGCGGGGAAAAGAGCCTGAAGAAATTCCAGAGGGCGCGGCGCATGAGGTGGGAACGGGCGAAGAATTCCGGGGTGAGGGGTTTGGAGGCCGCGAGGTCGTTCCCGAAAATCGAGACGCATTCCCGCGCGACTTCCGGCGAATAGTAAAAGGCGTTCAACTCGAAATGGAGGGAAAAGCTTCGCGTGTCCACGTTGGTGGAGCCGATGCTCGCGGCGAGGCCGTCGACGACGAACATCTTCGCGTGGATGAACCCGGGGTACGTCCAGAATTTCACGCCGCAGGCGAGGAGGTCCTCCACGTAGGGCATCGCCGCGAGGCGCACGTACCACTTGTCCCACTCGCCCGGGATGATCACGCGCACGTCGGTTCCCGAGAGGGCGGCTATCTTCAGGGCCGTGAAGAACGCCTGGTCCGGGGTAAAGTAGGGCGTCTCGATATACACCGACTGGCGCGCCCGGGAGATCATGTGGATGAGGGCGTCGCGAATCTCGTCGTTTCGCGCGTCGTCCGGCCCGGCGGACACTATCTGGGCGGGAACGTTGGAGGCGCGGTGCCTTCCCGGCGTAACCGCGGAAGACTCGCGGGCCGTTTCGGGAACGGCTACGGGCGGCGGGAAGAAGAGGGCCGTCGAGGCGGGGCTTTCCAGGTCCACGTCGTCGTCCGTGGAGGCGTACCAGTCCACCAGGAATTGCTTTTGCAAAAGGCTCACCGCGGGGCCGGTCATCCGAACGTGGGTGTCCCTCCAGAAGAAGGGCTGTTTGGGCGAGCGGTTCGCGTACTCGTCGGCGATATTCACCCCGCCGAACCAGCCGACCCTCCCGTCGATGACCGTGAGCTTTCGGTGGTTCCGGTAATTGAGGGAAAAGAAGTTGATGGGCGAGACCGGAAAAAAGCGGACGACCTCGCCCCCCGCCTCGCGGAGGGGCTTGAAGAGCCGGTGGGAGGTGAGGATGGAGCCGACGTGGTCGTAGAGGAGGCGGACCTTCACACCGGCGCGCGCCCGGTCCGCGAGGACGCGGATGAACTCCTTCCCCGTCGCGTCGTTTTTCACGATGAAGAAAGAAAGGTTCACCGTCTCCCTCGCCGCGGCGATTTCGGCGAACATGCGGTCGTAGGTTTCCGCGCCGGAGGTGACGATGTCCACGGCGTTCCCCGCGAGGATCGGGCTCTTTCCGTGCACCAGGTTCATCTGGATAAGCGAGCCGTATTCCTCGATACCGGGGTTCGCTCCCCTTTCGCGGAGGGCCTCGAGGTCGTGAAGCTGGTGGTCGAGGAGCGATCGGAAGTGATCGTCCGCCCGCCGGGTGGCGCGAACCATGCGCCGGGTTCGTGTGAAAAAATTTCCCGAGAAAAGTATGTAGAACGCGATCCCCGCGACCGGGATGAAGGCGATCGCGAGGAGCCACGAAAAGCGGCGCGCGGATTCGTTCCGCTCGAAGAACAGGATGTACGCGATGAAGGAGAAGCTGAGCACGTAGCCCGTGAGCAGGACGATTCCGGCGACATTCATGGATGGGAACCCTCTCGGTTTTGTATTGGTACCAAGAGGATACCACCCCGCGCCCGGGGCTACAAGCCGAAACGGCCTACGCGTCGGCCGCTTCCCGGGCGACCGCGCCCGGGCCCGCCGCTCAGGCGGCCGGCTTGCCCGCGGCCCTGTCGGCCCTGAGCCGGAAGGCGAGGGAGATGCCCGCGAGGAGGACCGCGCAGAGGGCGATCATCCAGGGAATGAGGCCGAGGCCCAGGCGTTTCGCGACCACTCCCATGAAGCCCGGCACGACGCCGACGCCAAGGCCGGCCATCGCCATCTGCATGCCGATGGTGGAAGCCGCGTGGGCCCTGCCGACCCGGAGGGAGGTGGTGGAAACCATCGAGGGGAAGATGGGCGCGATGGCGAGGCCGAGAAGGAGAATCCCGCCGATCTTCGCTTCCCGGAAGGGGACGACGGCGAGGGCGACGGTCACGGCGACCACCGAGACGAGGGCCCAGGAAAGGAGCCGCGCGGGGGGTACGCGGTGGGCGACGATCCCGGCGATAATCCTGCCCGCCGTGAAGGAAGCCCAATAGGCGGCGGTCCAGACCCCCGCGAAGGTCGCGGAGAGCGCGAGGGCCGTGGTGAGCCAGGTATAGGCCCAGTAGCCCATGCCGAGCTCGATTCCGACGTACACGAAAAAGAGCGACGCGCTGAACCAGGAGGCGGGATTCTTGAGGGTTGCGGAGAAGGGCAGGGCGACCGCGCCGGCGGCGGTCTCCTTTTCGTAATGGGGCGCCTTGGGGGCGTTGTCCCACAGCTTCGCGCGGGCGAGGAACACGAGGCCCAGGGTGAGCTGGGCGGCGGCGACGATCCAGTAACCGGGATGCCACGAGCCCGTTCGCGCGATACCCAAGGTCATGATGAGCGGCCCGGAGGTGATTCCGATCCCGAAACTCGCGTGGAGCCATTGCATGACCCGGGGACTCAGGTGCGCCTCGACCCATGCGTTGAGGCTCGCGTCGATCCCGCCGGCGCCGAGGCCCGCGAGAAAGCCGAAGGGGATCATGGCCCCCCAGACGGGGCTGACCGTATATCCCGCGAGGGCCGTCGCCGTCATTAACGCGCTCGC
The DNA here is from genome assembly GCA_003245785.1 of Spirochaetales bacterium. Taxonomy (GTDB): domain Bacteria; phylum Spirochaetota; class Spirochaetia; order Treponematales; family Treponemataceae; genus Teretinema. The sequence goes on from QKCE01000290.1 coordinate 2,788, forward strand.
CCCGAGAAGCTTTCCGACGCCGAGGCGGTTCATGAGCCAACCGTTGGAAAAGCTCGCCAGGAGGTAGCCCGCGGTGCTGCCGAAAAGTAGGGCGCCCAGGGCGTCCAGGGGCAGGCCGAACCCC
>QKCE01000347.1 GCA_003245785.1 Spirochaetales bacterium
GTTACCTGAATGACGACGCCGTCAACGAGCTGTCCCTCTTCAAGCGACTGGAACGACTTAAGGTACTCCTCCTGTAATCGTGTCTGCTGGATGTCTTCTCCGGAGTTCTTCGATACATCCTTTGCCACTTCCATCTGATCCATAACCAACCCTTATAAGTGAATTTTGCTTACTATCATGTCACAAACGCTATCGATGGTCAAGTCCGATGTATCCAAATAGACCGCATCGGGGGCTATTTTGAGGCTGCCCTCTTTTTTATTGCGGTCCACCTCGTCCCTCGCGGCGATGCTCGCTTCTATCTCCTTGAGGGACAAGGAACTGGTGCCCTGATCGAATCGCCGTTTCGCCCGGGCGGCGGGGGACGCGTCCAGGTAAAACTTGTATTCCGCGTCGGGAAAGACCACGGTGGTCATGTCCCTGCCCTCGCACACTATGCCCATCGACTTCGAAACGGCCCGAATTTTTTCGTTCACGATATGGCGGACCCCGACGATTGCGGATACTTTCGCCACCAGGGCCTCTACCGCGTCGTTCCGCAGGTGGCAATCAACGTCTTCCTCGCCGAGGTAAAGGTGCCCTTGCCGGTAATCCAGGGGGACTCCGGCGGTAAAGGCGACTATCGAATCCTCGTCCGTGAGGTCAGGAACCTTGCCGCCCGCGCCGTCGGGTCCCGAACCGCCCCTTCTCAGGAGCGCGAGGGTCACCCCGCGGTAAAAACTGCCCGTATTCATGAACATCAGCCCGAGCTTGTCGGACAGCATTTTCGCTATCGTGCTTTTACCGGACCCCGCGGGTCCGTCGATCGCCACTACCATTATTCCTCTCCGTTTGCGCCCGAGGCGAGCAAAGCCTCGATTTCCCGTTCCGTCAGCGAGCGAAATTCCCCCGGCTCTAGCCCTTCTATATCGACCGGGCCTATCCTGACGCGGGTGAGCCGCTTGACGCGGATCCCGAAATGGTCGAGTACCCGTCGGATTTCACGGTTTTTGCCCTCGACGAGGACGACCCGTACCTTTCTGGAGGAAAGCCTCTGCGCCCGCTCGCACCGGTAGAAAACCGATTCAACCCGGACTCCCCGCTCGAAGGCCTTTATCACCTCGTCGTTGAAGGGCAGGCTCGCCTCGACTACGTATTCCTTCTCTATGCCGGCGGACGGATGCCCGACCCGTAGGGCGAACTGTCCGTCGTTGGTGAAAAGAAGGGCGCCGGAAGAATACATGTCAAGCCGTCCCACGTTATATAACCTTTCGGGGTATTCGGCGCGAAGTAGGTCAGCCGCGACCGTGCGGCCCTTTTCGTCCGCCAGGGAAGAAACGTAGCCTACCGGTTTGTTCAATATTACGTATCGCTTTACGGTTTCGAGCTCGACCCGGTTTCCGTCGACGCGTATATCGTCCCCGGTGGAGACCTTCGCGCCCATGGACGTCACGGTAGAGCCGTTAACGGTTACCCGGCCGGCGAGAATGATCCCCTCGGCGTTCCTTCGCGAGGCCACCCCTGCGTGGGCAAGATATACCTGAAGCCGAATTTGGCCGTCATTATCAGACATTTTCGCGCCTTTTAGCGGGCGAGCTCGAAGCGGTCGGCTTCGCCTTCGTCCAGTTTCGGCAGATCCGCGATGCTGTTGAGCCTGAAAAGCTTGAGGAAGTCCTTCGTGGTCCCGAATTGGACAGGTTTTCCGGGAATGTCTTTCTTTCCGACTTCCTTTATGAGGTTTCTTTCCGCGAGGAGGCGGATCATGTTGTCCGCGGACACGCCGCGAATCGCCTCTATCTCGGCGCGGGTAATGGGCTGCGAATAGGCGATGATGGAAAGGGTTTCCATCGCGGCCCGGGAGAGTCGGTTGTCGTTTTTCTTGCCGTACCGGTCCTTGAGGCTCTCCCAAAGCTCCCGCTTCGGGCTTACCGTCCAACCGCCGGAAATTTGGACGAGCTCGATACCGTGGGACTCGTCGGAATAGCGGTCCTTGAGAAGCTCGATCGTGGCGTCGATAACGTCTTTTGAGAATCCGGTGATGCGCATGAGCGACGTTTCGTCCAGCGGCTCGGATTCGAGATAGAGGATCGCTTCGACGAGCGCGGCTTCCTTTTCCATATTGTACCCCATAAGCTTTTCGTTACTGCCCTTCGACGGTGATTTCGATATCCGCCGGCGATATTTTTTCCCAGGGCTTTATCTTTATATCCCCGAACATTCGGTTCTGCCATATACTCGCCATGCGGAACTTGACCGCCTCGAGAATGGCCATGAACGCGCATACGATGTCCATAAGGTTTCCCTTGCGGACGATCAGGTCGGTGAACAGGCACTCGCCCTTTTCCTCCAAAAGCTCGTTCATGAGGGTTATTTTCTCATTGACCGATACCTCTTCGTAGAGGTCGAGGATCCGTTCGGAATTATAGGAAGAAACCAGGTTGGAGAAGGTCTTCAGGAGATCCCATGTATCGACCCGTTCCCAAAGTTCCTCGTCCCCGAAGGGCAGCGCGCGCTGGATTTTCTTCCGCTCGAATACCCACTCGGCCTCGTTTTCCTTCTCCTCCATCAGTTCCGACAGCTTTTTGAACTTTTGGTATTCAATGAGCTTGTCGACCAGTTCCTGCCTCGGATCGTCGATTTCGTCGTCGTCAGCGGTGATTTCCACCGGGAGCAAGAGGCGGCTCTTGATATAAAGGAGAGAAGCCGCCATGGCATAGAAGTCCGTGAGGCTCGCGAGATCCGTCGAGAGCGCGTAATCGAGGTATTCGAGATACTGCTCGGTGATCTGGCCGATGGGTATATCGTATATGTTCACCTCGTTCTTCTTGATCAGGAAGAGGAGAAGATCGAGGGGGCCCTCGAAATCGTTGATCCTGAAGGTACTGCCGCCGTCCTGACCGGTTTCGGAGGTTTCGGTTTCCGTCATA
>QKCE01000219.1 GCA_003245785.1 Spirochaetales bacterium
GGACAACGAAAGCCACGTGGAACTTACCAGGGAAATCGCCAAGCGCTTCAACTACATGTACGGCGAGACCTTCCCCATCCCGGACGTGATGGTCAGCGACTTCGGCTCCCTCGTGGGCACCGACGGCCAGGCCAAGATGTCCAAGAGCCTCAATAACGCCATCTTCCTTTGCGACGACGAAAAGACCGTGAACAAGAAGGTAAACGGCATGTTCACCGATCCCAACCGCACCAGCGCCGACGTGCCCGGCACGGTGGAGGGAAACCCCGTCTTCATTTACCACGACGCGTTCAATCCCGACAAGGCCGAGATCGACGACCTGAAAACCCGCTACCGCGCGGGCAAGGTGGGCGACGTGGAGGTCAAGCAAAAGCTCTCCAAGGCGCTCAACGCCTTCCTGGACCCGATCCGGGAACGGCGCGCGAAATTCGAGGGCCAAACGGGCCTCGTGGACGAGATTATCTACGAGGGCACCCTGCGCATGCGCGAGGAAGCCAGGGCGACCCTCAACGCCGCCAAGAAGGCCATGGGCATATCCTCGGTGTGGAACCGCATAAGCCGAAAGGCCGAGGAGACCCGCAAGAAGCGCGAGAAGGAATCGTAACAGGCATGGGCGGGAACACTTTCGGAACCCTGTTCAGGATAACCACCTACGGCGAAAGCCACGGACGCGCCCTCGGCGTGACGGTCGACGGATGCCCCGCGGGCATACCCTTAAGCGAGTATACGGTCCAACGCGAGCTGGATCGCAGGAGGCCAGGCGCCCACCCCGTGCGGGGCGAGGACGTGAAGCTCAACCCCGCCGGCACCTCCCGAAAGGAAGCGGACGAGGTCGAGATCCTTTCGGGGATCTTCGAAGGCAAAACCACGGGCACCGCGATTTCGATGATCGTGCGGAACGCGGACCAGCACAGCGCCGACTACGGCGATATCGCCCGGAAGTTCCGGCCCGGCCACGCCGACTTTTCCTACTATTCCAAATACGGCGCCAGGGACTACCGGGGGGGCGGCCGCTCCTCCGGCCGGGAAACCATCGGGCGCGTGGCCGCCGGCGCCGTGGCGAAAGCCTTCCTCGAAAGCAAGGGAGTAAAGATACTCGCCTGGACGAGCGAGGCCGTGGGTATCCGCTGCGAGACCTTCGAAGAAGCCGCGATCGAAAACGACCCGATGAGGGCCTGCGACCCCGCCGCCTCGGAAGCGATGATGGCCCGGGTGGTGGAACTCAAGGCCGCGGGAGATTCCGGCGGCGGCATAATTACCTGTCGCGTCTCGGGGGACATTCCCGCGGGGCTCGGCGAACCCGTGTTCGACAAGCTCGACGCGGAGCTCGCCCACGGTATACTCTCCGTGGGCGCGATCAAGGGCATCGAGTTCGGCGCGGGCTTCGGGGCCGCGCGGCTTACGGGCAGCCAGAACAACGACCCCATGCGGCGCGACGGCGAAACCGGAAAGGCCCGCTTCCTCTCGAACAACGCGGGGGGCATACTCGGCGGCATATCCACCGGCGCGGAAATCCTATTCCGCGCGGCGGTCAAGCCCGTTCCATCCATCGCCCTGACCCAGCTCACCGTGGACACCCGGGGCGAGGACTGCGAAATCTCCGTGCACGGCCGCCACGACGTGTGCCTCTGCCCGAGAATCGTCCCGGTAGTGGAGTCCATGACCGCCATCGTCCTCGCGGACCTCTGGCTCAGGAACCTTACCGCCCGCGCCTGAGGCCCCACGCGCGAGTCACCCGGCCCGCGCGGTGTACCCCCGCGCAATTCGCGCCGATTCCCGCGCTTTACGCCGCCCGAGAGCCGTGGTATCCTTGACGCCATGAACCTACGGGAAATTGGCGCGGCCCTGGAGGCCGAGATAATACCGGAGACCTCGCGGGATGACGTCGAAATCCTCTCCGCCTGCGGGGCCGACCTCATGAGCGACGTCATGGCCTTCGTGAAGGAACAGGTCCTCCTCCTTACGGGGCTCATCAACGTGCAGGTAATCCGGACGGCGCTCCTGATGGATATCCAGGCCGTCTGCTTCGTGCGTGGCAAGGCCCCCAACGGGGAAATGATCGCCCTGGCGAAGGAAAACGGCATCGTCCTGCTCAAGACGAAACTCCCCCTCTATATCGCATGCGGAAAGCTCTACGAGTCCGGAATCCGGCAGGGCGGCGTGCGGGCCATCGACTGACCGGGAGGATGAGGCGAGTGCATTACCACTACGACATCGTGGGCGACGACTTCTCCCGGGCGGGGGGCGCGTCGGCCGAAATGAAAAAAACCCTGCAGCGCCTCGGCATTTCCCACGAGGTGATCAAGCGTACCGCCGTGGCTATGTACGAGGCCGAGATAAACATGGTGGTCCACGCGGGGGGCGGCGAGGCGGACATCGACATAGAGCGAGAGGCCATTACCATCGTCATGCGGGACCACGGGCCGGGCATCGCGAATATCGACCTCGCCATGCAGGACGGATGGTCCACGGCCCCCGAACTCGTGCGCGAGCTCGGCTTCGGCGCGGGCATGGGCCTGCCGAACATGAAGCGCGCCGCCGACTCCCTTTCGATAGAGCCGGCCCCCGACGGCGGCACCGTGGTGACCATGACCATAAATATCGGGGAGAAGCCATGAACCGGTTTCATTCGGTCGTGCTCGACGAGGAACTCTGCAAGGGTTGCACCGTCTGCGTGACAGGCTGCCCTACCGAGGCGATACGGGTTCGGAACGGCAAGGCGCGGATCACGAGCGAGCGGTGCATCGACTGCGGGGAATGCATCCGGCGGTGCCCCCACCGGGCGAAAAAGGCCCAGGCGGATTCCTTCGCGGCCTTTCCCGGCGCGTGGCGCGACCGCTTCGACCTCCTGGTCGCCCTTCCCGCCCCCTCCCTGTACGGCCAATTCCCGCCCAAGTTCACGATACGGGCGATCCACGAAGGGCTGCTTGCCCTCGGCTTCGACGCCGTATTTCCCGTCGCCGCCGCGACACCGGGCATCTCCGCCGCCGAGCGGGCCCTCCTCGGGGAAACCGCGGCAAACCGGCCGCCGAGGCCCCTCGTTTCCTCGAGCTGCCCGACGGTCGTCAAGTACGTGCAAATCCGGGTTCCCACCCTTCTCGAAAACCTCGCGACCGTCATCTCCCCCATGGAACTCGCCGGGCGCATGGCGAAACGCTATTTTTCCGGCGGCCCCCTCGAGGGTTGCGCGCCCCGGGAAAGCGATGCGGCGTCGAGAATCGGCTGCTTTTTCGTCTCGCCCTGCGCGGGCAAGATTACCGAGGCGGTCGCGCCGAACGGGGACGAAACTTCCTCCATCGACGCGGTTTTCCCGATGAACGACGTGCACCTGCCGCTTCTCCAGACCATCCTCCGGAACGCGAAGGGGATCGATTCGGCGGCGAAACCTCCCGCCGGGCCGGCATCGCATGCCGAAAGCCCCCTACCCGGCGCGGCCGTCGCGCCTTCCGTCCCCCGGGGCCTGCCCTCCCTCCCGACCGCGGCGGAAATATCCTGGGGCCGGGCCGGGGGAGAGGCCGACGCCACGATCGAGCCGGGGGCGGGAAAAACCCTCGCGGTGGACGGCATGGACCAATGCGTGAAAATTCTCGAGGCCGCAGAGGACGGGAAGCTCTCGGGCATCGATTTCCTGGAACTCATGGCCTGTCCCGGGGGTTGCACCGGCGGGCCTCTCACCGCATGCAATACGGCCCTCGCCCGGCATCACCTGCGCGAGAGGGAGCGGGAACTCGCCCGTGACGAGGCGTCGGCGCGCGGATCCGTCCCGGCGGCCGAAAGGGCTTCCCGCGCGGGACCCGCCTGCGAGGCCTGTTACAGAACGGCCCCCTTCCCCGCCCGACCGGCCCTCCGGCTGGACCCGGACTTCCCCACCGCCATGGCCATGATGCAGCGCATGGACGAAATCCGCGCGAAACTTCCCGGCCTTGACTGCGGTTGCTGCGGCGCCCCGAACTGCCAGGCCCTGGCGGAAGACATCGTGCGGGGGACGGCCTCCACGGAAGACTGCGTCATCATACTGAAGGAAGAATACCGCGAGCTCCTCGAGCAGCGGTGGCAGTCCGGCGAATGAGGGAAAAAAAGAAGGAACTGAGACGGCATATCCGCGGACGGGAGAATCCGGACGGGAATCCCGACCGGGCCGGGGAGGAAAACCCGTGGACCGAAACGGCCTTCGCCAGGGCCGGTCTCGGGCGCTTCGGAACCCTCTTTACCTTCCTCTCCTTTCCCACGGAACCCGACACGAAGGCCCTCAACGCCCTCGCCCTCGAGCTGGGACTCGACGTCGCCGCGCCGAGGGTCCACGGCAGCGTCATGGGGTTTTACCGCATCGACTCCGCTGCGGGTCCCTTCGCCGTCGGCCCCTACGGTATCCTCGAACCCCAACCGGAAGCCCGCGCCCTTTGGGAACCCGGCGCGGACGCGGCACGGCCCGGAGGAAGCGCCGCCATCCGCCTTCCCCTTCTCGTCGCCGTACCGGGCCTCGCCTTCGCGCGGGACGGGCGGCGGCTCGGCCGGGGAGGCGGCTACTACGACCGCTTTATCGGGAAACTCCTCGGCGCCTTCCCGGGCTCCCGGGACGCAATAACCCTCATGGGGCTCTGCGCAGAACGGGACATTCTCCCGGATATACCCGTGGAAAGCCACGACGCCCGAGTCGATTGCCTCCTCACCGAAATGCGTTATATTATATGTAACGACTTTCGGGAGGATGAAAAAAATGGGTGAAATACGCTCGGCGATAGACATAGCGATGGAAAAAACCGCGCACATAGAAGGGGATCCCGCGACCGCGGCGCATCGCGAATTGAAAAACGACGGGAAACGGGGGGCTAACGAATTCCTCGAAAAGGCCGACCCCGACGTGTTCATCAAGCTTCTCGACGGCAAAAACCAGGAACAGGCCACCATGATCCGCGAGGGCGCCGTCTCCATCCTCCTCGCCGCCCTTCGCCTGCCCGAACTCGAGCAGGATCTCGCAAGAACCGAACTCGTCGGCAAGGGGCTCGACGCCTTCCTTCCCGGCAGCGGCGTCGCCGCCCTCTTCGGGCAGGTCGGCCAGATCCTCAAGCAATACCTGGGCGAAAAGGAACACCTGAAGCAGTCCCTCGAGCAGCAATTCATGCCGAAACTCCGCCAGAAACAGCAGGAAATGTCCCGAAGGTACGGCCAAACGATCCCCATGGAACTGCACCAGGACCCCGAATACGTCGCGGCCCTTTCGAAAAACAAACGTGTCCTCGAGGAACGTTACGAGGCGGTACTCGACGAGGTTCGCGACCGAATTCACGAAATCGCCGGGATCGAATGACCGGCCCGCGCCGGGAAAATCCTCGCCCGATCGCTTGACTTTTTTTCGCGTTTCGGGTAATTTAACTCTCGCCTGATGCGTCGCAAGCCGCAAAAGACATTCCCCTGTAGCTCAGCCGGCAGAGCAAGTGGCTGTTAACCACTGGGTCAGGTGTTCGAATCACCTCGGGGGAGCGATGGTCGAAAGACCTCAGGAAACCCGGATCTATAGGATCCGGGTTTTTGCGTTTTAAAGCCCGAGGGAAAAGAGGCAGGGCAAGCGCCCGTCATGGCGGACCGGTTGAACTTGCCGCGCTGCCGGCGGGTCGCAAGCGCCTGCCGGGAATTTTACCGTCGCCCCTCGCGACGCCTTCGCCCGCGGGGGCTCCGCGCGCCGATTGTCGCATCCCGCGACGCTCGCTGCCTCGATCCCACGCATTCCCGTGCATGCGGTCCTTTACCCTTAGTCGGCTCTCAGGACAGTTTTCCCAGGAGCGTCTCGCTGTCGGTTTCGAAGATTTCGGCGTTGCCGTAGACTTGCTTATGCATTTCGGAAAAGGGCGTGCCGGTCACGAGGCATTTCAGGGACAGGATGACGCCCCCGTGGGAAACGATGAGGGGGACGCCTTTTTCGTCCCTCACGATTTCGCGGAGCGCGACGGCGACGCGGTCCAGCATCGCCTGGTAGGACTCGCCCCCGTGGGACGCGTCGTATCGCCGGTCGGCGTGCCAGCGCCCGTATTCCTCCGGGTCGGATTCCCTTATTTCCTTCCATGAACGGCCTTCCCACCTGCCGAACCCGATCTCCTCGAGCCCTTCCAGGGCCGAGCAGGGCGCGCCGTTCATTTCGGCCACGATTTCCGCGGTCTGGAACGCGCGCTTTTGCCTGCTCGTGTACACGGCCAGGCCGGGCACGTTCATGTCCCGGATCTTCCCGGCCAGGGCGCGGGCCTGCAGTTTTCCGTTCCCGTTCAGGGGAATATCGGTACTTCCCTGTATTTTTCCGGCCACGTTCCAATCGGTTTCCCCGTGCCGCGCGAATAAAAGCCTCATAAGTCCCCCCGATCCGTTGCCCGGTTTTCGTGATTGCGAAGTATAGCCGGTTTCGGGGGAATATAAAACCGGGAGGGCTCGGCGCGCGGCGCTCGGCGCGCGGCGCGCGGCGCTCGGCGCTCGGGACCCGGGGAGTAAAGATTTCATGGCCAAACCCCCGGGAGGGATGGTAAACTCCTTATGATGCCCCCCCTTTCCCGGAAGAAACAAAGCCTGAACTATTCCCAAACCGTATTCGCCCTTTTTTTGGCGGCGACCCTGGTGCCCCTCCTCCTTCTCTCGTCGGCGATGATCGGCCTCGCGGCCGAGATGGTCGACGCCATCCTCACGGAAAACGTGGCGGAGGGGGTCGGGCAAACCGGCCGCAGGCTCGATTCCTTTACCGCGGGCATAGGCCGTTCCCTGGTCGGCATCGCGGCCCGGCCGGAGTTGGGGGACACCCTCGCCGCGGGTAAGGATTTGAGCGATCAGGGGGAACAATCGGTTATCGCGGCGGTGAGAAACCGATTCCGCGAGGACGACCCGCCGGTGAATGCCGCGATCGTGAGCCTGGCGGGAGAAACCGTGTACGCCACGAGCGGCGTCCCGGCAATCCTTTCGGACCGCTTTCTCGCTTCCATCCGCGAGAACCCCGCCGGCATTTCGATTTCCGCCCGTAAGCCCGATAATACCCGGGACCGCTACGCCGCCTTTTACGCGGGCACCGCGGTTATCGGCCCCGCGCGAACCTGCGTGGGCTACGTCATCGCGGAGATTCCCCGGGAAACCCTCAAAACCGTCCTCGCGCCCCTGCCTCCCATCACGGACCTCTATATCCTGGATGCCCAGGGGCTCGTGGCCTTCGCCCTGTCCGCCGCGGAAACCGAGGGCGAGCCCTTCGGCGGTTTCGCCGGGCTTGCCGGCAATCCGGTCGCCGGCGCGAAGGCCGGTCGGGACGAATCGCGGATACACCGATACCGGGGGGAAAAGCTGTCCATCGTCGCCGGGAATCCCGAGGGACTGGTGGCGAACCTGGTGGAGAGGCTGACCTGGGCGACCCTGCTTGGCTCCCTGCTTTGCGCCCTGCTCGCCCTCGCGGCGAGCGCCGTCCTGTCCCGGCGCCTTTCCGGCCCCGTTACCCGGCTGATCGAGGCGACGAAAGCCGTGGCGGAGGGGAACCTCGGGGTAACGGTAGTCCCCGAGCCGGCGGGCGACATGGCCGAGCTTATGAGGAATTTCAACCAGATGACCGGGGACCTGCAGCGCCTTTTCGACAAGACCCTCGAGAAGCAGGAGCTCCTCAAGCGCGCGGAACTCGACGCCCTGGGCTCCCAGATAAACCCGCACTTCTTTTTCAACGCCCTTTCGTCCATCGACGCCCTGGCCAAGCTCGGCGCCTGCGGGGAAATCTCCACGGTGACCCGCTCCCTCGGCAAGCTCCTCAGGGGAAGCATCGCGGGGACCTCCCGGATCGTCACCCTGGACGAGAGCCTTAACGACACGAGGCACTACCTCGTCATCGAGAAAATCCGTTTCGCGGACAAGTTTTCCTGGACCGAGCGGATCGCGGAAGGGACCGGCGACGCCCTGGTGCCCCGGCTCGCCCTGCAAACCCTCGCCGAAAACGCCCTGACCCACGGGATCGAGCCGAGCCCTACACCCGCGGCCCTCGCCGTCGAGTCCCGGCTCGAGGGAGACGCGCTCTTCGTTACCGTGGAGGATTCCGGGGTGGGGATGGAAACGGGAAAGCTCGCCGCCCTCAACGCGAGCCTCGCGCGGGGGGACAAAAGCGAAACCAACGCCCACATCGGCCTTTCGAACCTCAATCTCAGAATCCGCCTGGAATTCGGGGCGGACTACGGCGTGCGGTTGAGGGAGCGCGAGGGGGGCGGCATTATCGCCGAGATGTCCGTACCCTACCGGAGGAAAGACGAATGTACCCAGTGATTCTCGCGGAAGACGAGGAGCTGACGCGCCGGGCGATTATCGCCACCGTCGATTGGGAAGCCCGGGGCTTCACCCTGACCGGCGCCGCGAAGGACGGGGGCGAGGCGTTATCGCTCATTCTCGAGACGAGACCCACCCTCGTGGTAACGGACATACGCATGCCCGTATTGGACGGAATAAGCCTCATACGGAAGGTGCGGGAGGAACTGAGCGAGGAAGACCGGCCACGGTTCATCGTGCTCACCGCCCACGGCGATTTCGATTACGCCCGGCAAGCCGTGAAGCTCGACGTGGAGGATTACCTCTTGAAGCCCCTGGACGACGAGGAGCTCGACGCTTCCCTCGAAAAGGTCAAGGCGAAGCTCGACCGGAAGGCGCGCGAGGGGATACTCGAAACCCTGTCGGGCGCGGACCCCGCCCTGCTCTCCCTCGGCTCCGGCGACGCCCCCGCGGGAGGCGATCCGGCGGACGCGTACGCCGCCAGGGCCGTCGAGGAAATCGCCCGGTGCTACGCGGGGGACCTGACCGTGGAAGACGTCGCGGAACGCCTCGGCATTTCCGCGGGTTACCTCGCCCGGGTGTTCAGGAAAAAGACGGGAAAGACATTTTTCGATTACCTGACCTTCACCAGGATGCGGCAGGCCATGGAGATGCTGTTGGACCCCGCCGCGCGCATACAGGAGGTCGCCGAGGCGGTCGGCTACGCGGACCAGCGGAATTTCAGCCAGCGCTTCCGCCAGGTAGTGGGCTGTACCCCGACGGAATTCCGGCACGGCAGGTCCGGCGCGGGGAATTGAGGCCGAGGCGAGGGACGCGCCCGGGAAGCAAAATCGACGCCCGGGAAGCAAACCGGGGGGCTTGAGTCGCGGAACCAGCCCGCGCCGCTAAAACTTTTCCTTTATATCGACCCGGGCCACGCCGCCGATATCCTTTACCCTGCGATAGAGGTCGGCGGTATCGGTGTCAACGGGAATGCCCACGAGGAAGCGCACCACGGACTCGCTTTTCTTCGGCTTTTTCTCCTCGTCGACGGACTGTATCTGAAGCCCGAATTCCTCGATGACGCGGCGGGCGTTTTCCGGAAAGTCCGCGTTGCCCGAATAGGCGATTACGAGGTGCTTGAGCCGTTCGGCCGGGAAAAGCTTCCGCTCGAGGGGCTCGAGGGCGACCAGGGCGACCAGGGAAAACCCCAGGGCCAGGCTCGCCGTGACGTACATCCCGGCGCCGATCAAAAGCCCGACGGCCGCGATGAACCACAGGGAGGCCGCGGTGGTCAGTCCCTTGATCGTGTTGCCCAGCCGGATTATGGAGCCCGCGCCGAGAAAGCCGATTCCCGACACCACCTGGGCCGCGATGCGACCCGGGTCGCCGGTTCGGAGTCCCGCGTACTTTTCCGGAAGCCAAATTGAAAGGAGCATGAGGGAGGTCGCGCCCAGGCAGATGAGTATATGGGTGCGGAGCCCCGCGCTCTGCCGCCGCCTCGCCCGCTCGAGGCCCACTATGCCGCCGGCGAGCATCGAGAGGGCCAGGCGCAAGGCGGCCACCGCGTCGGTTATCCCGTCGGTCCCGAAAAGCGCGTCCAGCATCGGCAATCAGTCCTCGGGGAGGAGCCTGACCAGGCTCTCCCGCACCGAGATGGAAACCGCGGAGCCTTCGGGCCACACGGTTCGGTTCGCCGGGTCGTCTATCTGGGCGAGCATTTCGCCGTAGGGCGTGGCGATCCAGGTTTCCACGCTGGAGCCCAGGTAGATGTTCGTCGTCACCTTCCCGTCCACCAGGCCTTCGCCCGGCGCGCCGAGCCGGAGGGATTCGGGCCGGGCCATGAGGGCTCCGCGCTCACCCTCGAGGATTGCGACGTCGCCGGGCTTTTCCCCGCCGAGCCGGGCGTGGATCCGCTTGCCCCCCACGACGCAGTCCGCCTCCATTCCCAGCACGCTTTCGATCTCCGCGGGGAAGAAGGCGACCTTGCCCACGAAGCCCGCGACGAATTTCGACCGGGGGTTTTCGTATATGTCCGAAGGCTTTCCCATCTGCATTACGTGGCCGTCCCGCATGACGATTACCCGGTCCGAGAGGCTCATGGCCTCCACCCGGTCGTGGGTCACGTAAACCGTGGTGTTGCCCAGGCGCTTCTGAATGCGCTTTATTTCCACCCGCATCTGCTCGCGCAAAAGGGCGTCGAGGTTCGACAGGGGCTCGTCGAGGAGGAGCACCTCGGGCTCGACTATCAGGCTCCGCGCCAGGGCTACCCGCTGCTGCTGGCCCCCCGAAAGCCTTCCCGGCGAACGGTCCGCGAGGTCCGAAAGGCCGACCATCTCGAGGGCTTCCCCCACCCGCTTCGCGGCCTCGGCCGGCGCGACCTTGCGCAGCTTCAGGCCGTAGGCCACGTTCTCGCCCACGTTCATGTGGGGGAAAAGCCCGTAGCTCTGGAAGACCGTGGCGGTATTCCGCCGGTTCGGCGGCAGGGCGGTCACGTCGGCGCTGCCGATTCGGATCGTGCCCGCCGAGGGGAGCTCGAAGCCCGCGATCATGCGGAGCGTGGTGGTCTTCCCGCAGCCCGAGGGCCCGAGAAGGGTCACCAGTTCCCCCGGCTCGATGGTGAAGGTGGAGTCGGCGACCGCGACCACGTCGCGCTTGCCCTTC
>QKCE01000030.1 GCA_003245785.1 Spirochaetales bacterium
TACCGGAACGACCTAATGACCTTGCCGTACCCCCTGTCGCCGGTGGAACTCGTGACGGCGGTGGACAGGGCCGAGCGGGATATCGCGAAAAACGCGGTGACGGGCGGCATGGTCGCGGAACGGAAGGGCGGGTCGGGGCGTTCGGCCGAGGAGAAGCTCCTGATCCTCAAGGCGAAGAACTCCCTCATGGATCGCCTCGGGATGACGGAATCCCAGGCGCACCGGTACCTGCAGAAGAACAGCATGGATCACGGGCTGAAGATCATAGACGCGGCCCGGAAGATCATAGAAGGATCTTACGAGTTTTAACGTTTGGCAGATTCCCCCGGATTTCGGGGCGTGGCCGGTCCCGCCGGGCCCAGCGCCTCGGGGGTTCGCGGAATCGGGCCGATTGGAGAGCCTGTCATGCCGGCGTTGCCGGCTTGCGGGATAGGAACGGAGAAACGGGCGGCGATTGGCGCCGGACGGCGGGATATTCCCCGCCCCGCGGCAGGAACCGTATTTCCGGGAAACGTCCCTATTCGATAAATATTGGAATGCTTTTTTCGAGCAATACTGGGAAGGCAATGGTGTCTTTTAAGTCTTTGTGGAAGAATGAGCCGAAAGTCATTCATCAAGGAGGAATTGCCGTGAAGAAAAGACTTTTCGTAATAGCCGCCATTGCGCTGCTATTGGGGGTGTTCATGCCGTCTTTCATCGCCGCGCAGGACGCGGGCGATGCGGTATCGTACACCAAAGCCGAGGTCGACGGGCTTCTTGAAGCGAAGGCGACCACCGATTCTACCACCATGATCTGGATGGTCGTTGGCGCGGCGCTGGTTTTTCTCATGCAGGCGGGATTCGCCCTCGTAGAGGTCGGTCTTACCCGGGCTAAAAACACCGCGAACATCCTCATGAAGAACCTTATGGACTTCTGTTTGGGATCCCTCGCCTTCTTCTTTATCGGTTTCGGCCTCATGTACGGGGCCGACAAAGCCGGAATCTTCGGAACCGACCAGTTTGCAATGCTCGGCATCGATCCCGCGGATTGGGCCGGCAAGATGCGCGACTGGTTCTTCCAGGTCGTATTCGCCGCCACCGCCGCCACGATCGTGTCCGGCGCGGTCGCCGAGCGCATCAAGTTCAAATCGTACCTGATCTACACCGTATTCCTCTCGGCCCTCGTCTATCCCGTCGGCGGCCACTGGATATGGGGCGGCGGCTGGCTCGCCAACCTCGGCATGCATGACTTCGCCGGTTCCACCGTGGTTCACTCCATCGGCGGTTGGGCCGGACTCATGGGCGCCATCATCCTCGGGCCCCGCATCGGCAAGTACATCGAAGTGGACGGCAAGACCGTGGTTCGCGCCATTCCCGGCCACAACCTGACCTTCGCCATGCTCGGCGTGTTCCTCCTCTGGTTCGGATGGTACGGGTTCAACCCCGCGTCCACCCTCAACGGTAACGATCCAATGATCGCCCACGTCGCGGTGACGACCACCCTCGGCGCCGCCGCCGGTGCCGCCGCTGCCATGGCTACCGCCTGGGCCTGGTTCAAGAAGCCCGACGTTTCCATGAGCATGAACGGCGCCCTCGCGGGCCTGGTGGCGATTACCGCTCCCTGTTACGCCGTTGACCCGATTCCCGCGGTCATTATCGGCCTCGTGGCGGGCGTACTCGTGGTGCTCTCGGTCGAATTCTTCGACAAGGTGCTCCACATCGACGATCCCGTCGGCGCGATTTCCGTTCACCTCGTGAACGGTATCTGGGGTACCCTCGCGGTCGCCCTCTTCGCGGCCCCCGGACGCCTTTCCGGCAACCTCGAGAACGGCGGCGTATTCTTCGGCGGCGAAGGCAGCCTCGCCGGCCTCGGCGTGCAGGCCTTGGGCGTGGTGGCCGTCGGCGCGTGGGTATGCGTTACCATGGGCGTTCTGTTCGGTATCCTGAAGGCCGTCGGATTCCTCCGCGTGTCCAAGAAGGAAGAATTGCAGGGTCTCGACATCAACGAGCACGGCGCGGACGCCTACCATGGCTTCCAGCACTTCAGCAACATGTAAGGGGGAAACGGAATGAAACTGATCATTGCGTACATTCAGCCGCACAAGCTGAACGACGTAAAGCAGAAGCTTTACGAGAAGAAGATCTTCAAGATGTCCGTTACCAACTCCCTCGGCTGCGGCCAGCAGATGGGCTACACCGAGAGTTTCCGCGGCGTCGAGATCGAGGTTAACCTCCTTAAGAAGGTTCGCCTGGAGATCGCCGTGAACGACGAGTTCGAGCAGACCACGGTCGACGCGATCTGCGACGGCGCGTATTCCGGCGAGATCGGCGACGGAAAGATTTTCGTCATCGAGCTCAAGGAATGCGTCCGTATCCGGACGAAGGAAAAGGGACCCCAGGCCATCGGCTAAGGGGCATCGGGACGCCGGCGCCTCGCGCCGGCAATGCCCGGGAAAGGCCGAGAGCCCGACCCGGGATCCCGTCGAAAACTGGCATCGCAATCGCGGTTTTCGGTATCGGCCCCCCGAGAGGCGGTTCCCCCCGGGAACCCGAAAAAGGGTTGCCGTTCCGCGCCCGGTTCGCCATGGACCGCTTGCGGTTAAATCGGAAATCGTGTATATTGGGGTGACCAGAGCTTGGAAAGACAAGTGAGGAGCCCGGTCCTATGACCGGGCTCTTTTTTTTATTTTCGTGACCCGGGAAAGCGGGTTTCGGCGGGGGAAACGCATGAAGGCGAAATTCATTTTTATCACGGGAGGCGTCGTATCGTCGCTCGGCAAGGGAATCACGGCCGCCTCGATCGGGCTTTTGCTCAAGAGCCGCGGCGTGAAGGTGGTAAACCAGAAATTCGATCCGTACCTGAACATCGATCCGGGCACGATGAATCCCTTCCAGCACGGCGAGGTTTTCGTCACCGTGGACGGGGGCGAGACCGACCTCGACCTCGGGCACTACGAGCGGTTCACCGACGTCTCGCTCCATCGCTACAACAATACGACCGCCGGGAAGGTATATCAAGCCATCCTTGACCGGGAGCGCGAGGGCGGTTACCAGGGCAATACCGTACAGGTAATTCCCCACGTGACCGACGAGATCAAGAACCGCATCCTCCAGTCCGCCCGGGAGCACGACGCCGACGTGATCATCACGGAGATCGGCGGTACCGTTGGCGACATCGAGTCGCTGCCTTTTATCGAGGCGATTCGCCAAATCCGCCAGAATTACGGTAAGGAAAACTGCATCTTCGTGCACCTGGGCCTCCTTCCGTACCTGAAGGAATGCGGGGAACTCAAGACGAAGCCGATGCAGCACAGCGTGAAGGAGCTCCTCGGGTTCGGTATCCAGCCCGACGTGATCATGTGCCGCAGCGAGAGGGCTATTTCCCGGGGCATCCGGGAGAAGCTGAGCCTTTTCTGCAACGTGGAAAAGGACGCGATCATCGAAAACCTGAGCGCGAAGTCGATTTACGAGGTCCCGCTCATGCTCGAGCGCGAGGGCCTCGGGAAGATCCTCTGCAAGCTCCTAAACCTCCCGGACGTAAAGCCCGACCTCGAGGACTGGTCCGCCATGGTGCAGCGGTTCTACCATCCGGAGAAAGACGTGACCATCGCCCTCGTCGGGAAATACGTGGACCTGCACGACGCCTATCTCAGCGTGGCGGAAGCGCTCACCGCGGGGGGGATTTACCACGCGTCGAAGGTCCGCATCGACTGGATCAATTCCGAGCATATAACCGACGATGCCGTGGCAGCCGAAATCCTCGGAAACGCCGACGGCATCATAGTGCCCGGCGGCTTCGGCGACCGCGGCATCGAAGGCATGATCCTGGCGGCCAAGTTCGCCCGGGAACACAAGGTCCCGTACTTCGGCATTTGCCTCGGCATGCAGATATCGGTAATCGAGTTCGCCCGCAACGTCCTCGGGATGAAGGGCGCGAATTCCTCTGAATTCAACGCCACGACCGAGTACCCCGTCATCGACCTGATGCCCGACCAGCAGGGGGTAAAGCTCGGCGGTACCCTCCGGCTCGGCGAGTACCGCTGCGTGATTACCGAGGGTTCCCATGCGGAGCGCGCGTACCGCATGCACGACATCCAGGAACGGCACCGGCACCGCTACGAGTTCAACAACCTGTTCCGCGAGCAGTTCGAGGCCTCGGACATGCTCCTGACCGGGCGGAACCCCGAGCGGAACCTCATCGAGATCGTGGAACTCAAGGGGCACCCCTGGTTCAACGGCGTCCAGTTCCACCCGGAGTTCGGCTCGCGGCCGAACCGCCCCCACCCGATGTTCCGCGATTTCATCGGCGCGTCGGTAGCGGCTGCGGGGGCGAAAGCGGCGGCGAAATGACCCGGGCGGCTCCGTGCCGTGACGCGGGTAATGCAAACAGGCGACCCTTGGGGGTCGCCTGTTTTTCCATATCCGGGTGGGGGCAGAGCGCGGCGGGGCAATTGAACGGGCCCGACGCGATCAGCCCATTTCTTCCGATAAATACCCGAAGGCCGAGTCCCTCGCTTCCGTCAGGATCGCCTGGTCGCGAACCGGGTCGGCGAGGTTGAAGGCGAGGTATCCCGATTGGCGTATTCCCGCGATATCCCCGGGCCCGCGGATCTTGAGGTCTTCCTCGGCTATCACGAAACCGTCCGTCGTCTCGTGCATCACCTTGAGCCGGGCCTTGCCGTCCTCGGTGAGGTTCTGCGCGTAAACCAAAAAGCAATAGGATTGCAGGCTCCCGCGGCCGACCCGACCCCTTAGCTGGTGAAGGGCCGCGAGACCGAAGCGTTCGGCGTGCTCGATGACCATGCAGGTGGCGTTCGCGACGTCGACGCCGACCTCGACCACGCTCGTCGCGACCAGGATCGAGATTTTACCCGCCCTGAAACGTTCCATGATCGAGCGCTGCTCCTCCTCGTCGACCTTCGAGTGGATGAGGGCCACTGGGAGTCCCGGGAATATCTTATCGCGTAAGTGCTCGAACATGGTCGAGGCCGACTTGAGCGATAGGGCTTCCGATTCCTCGATGAGGGGATACACGAAATAGGCTTGGCGGCCGGCGGCCAGCTCGCGGCCCACGAAGTCGTAAAGGTTCCGCTCGTTTCCATGCCGCGTGAGGTGGGTCAGGATGGGTTTCCGGCCCGGGGGCATGGTGCGGATCACCGAGACGTCGAGGTCGCCGAATACCGAGAGCGCCAGGGTTCGGGGTATCGGGGTGGCGCTCATCATGAGGAGGTGGGGCGGCATTTTACCAGGATTGCTTTCGATGCCCTTTTCGATGATGGCGGACCTCTGGAGCACGCCGAAGCGGTGCTGCTCGTCGATCATGACGAAACGCAGGTTCCTGTACGCCACCCCGCGGGAGAACAGGGCATGGGTGCCGATAGCGATATCGATGCCCCCGGATTCGAGTTCCCCGAGGAGGCGCGAGCGTCCCGCGGCCTTCAGGTTGCCCGTAAGGTAGGCGAGGCGTACCCCCAGGGGCTCGAGAAGGGCGGCGGCGTTCTCGGCGTGCTGCCTGGCGAGAAGTTCCGTGGGGGCGAGCAGGGCGACCTGTCCCTTTGCCTCTACCACCGCGAGGGCGGCGAGAAAGGATACCAGGGTCTTGCCCGAACCAACGTCGCCCTGCAGGAGCCGGGCCATGGGGAGGGGGGACGAAAAGTCCGCGTTCACTTCCGCGAGGGTCCGTTCCTGGTCCGGCGTCAGCTTGAAGGGGATCCGCTCGAGGAGGGCCTTTTGGAGCGGGGTAGGGACGAAGGCCGGTCCTCCGGTACCGTCTTCCCCGTCGCCCGCCGGGGAAACCCCGGGAAGCTTCCCCCTCCGCTCGATGGAGCGGCGCCCGATGGCAAGCTCGAAAACCCAGAATTCCTCGAATACCAGGGCGTTTCTGGCGCGGGTCGCCTCTTCCATCGTGGCAGGGGCGTGCATGAGCCGGAGAATCTCGGCCTTGGCCGGAATTCCCCTCTTTTCGCGGACGCTGGCGGGCAGTTCGGAATCTATGCCCTTCCCGTATTCGGATAGGGCCCGCGCGACGAGCTTCCGGACCGTCGCCTGGGCGAGCCCCGCGGTGAGGGGATAGACCGGAAGTATTTTGGACTCCGCCCCTTCTTCGGCTTCGATCTCGAAGGCGCTCGACTGGATGCCGCCGTACTTCCATGAGAAGGAACCGTGCACCGCCACGGGGGTGTCGACGGGGAACTGACGCTCGAGGAAGGGGCGGTTGAAGCACGCGAGCTCCGCCACGGTGCCTTCCGCGTCCCGAATGACGATCTTGAGGGTTTTCATGCGGCCGAAACCGAACCAGTCGTGGGCGATTACCGTCGCGCGGACGGTGAATTTGGGAACCGTCGAAAAAGCCGAAAGGGGGAGCGTGACGGTCCTGTCGTCCCAGTCCCGGGGCCAAAAGGTGAGGAGTTCCCCGACGGTTATTACCCCGAGGCGCGAGAGCTGTTCCGCGGTCGCGGGCCCGACTCCCTTGAGCCGGGAAACCGGGACCTGGATTTCGCCGGCGAACACCGCGGGTTCAGACGGGGAGGGAGAGGATAACCCGACCCAGGAAGGAGACCGCGAAGGTAAGCCCCACCCGCGCCGCGATGACCGCCACGAGGGTCAGTATGAGCGACGCGCGATACGGCAGGGGCCGCCCGCGGTTCAGGAGCCCGTTGACCCAGGCGATAGGCGGGTTCAGGAAACGGTCCAGCATGGACCAGAAAGGCGAATAGCCGTGCCGGTTCACGAGATCGTAAACGAGCCGCACCGCGAGGAACAGGATGAGGATATTGAAAAAGAACGAAAAGAAGGACCACAGGACCTGAAGGATGCCGTACAGCACCACGCCGAGGGAGAACCGGCCCGTGGCGCCGAAGGTCGAGAAGGTCATCGACGCGACCGAGAGCGCGCCGAGCCCGAGGATCGGCGAAAAGTCGACCGCCCCCACCCGGGCAAAGCGGAAACGGCGGAACCAGTTGAGGTAAGGATCGCACATCCCGGCGAGGAACCTCCCCGGGGCGCTGTATTCGAAGTCGGGTATCCAGGAGATGATAACCCGGGCGAGGCACACGAGGGAATAAAGGTTGATCAGGGTGGCTATGGCGGAAAAGAACGATTGAATCATCTGCGATACCTCTCGAAAGGAAATTGTTTCGACATGTCAGCCCCATGCAGGATGGGCGCGCCCCTGAGGGTCCCGCCTATTCCTTCCAGGCGTGCACGACGCCCGGCATCCCGGCGACCTCTTCCATGAAGGAGTCGCTCGCCGAGACCTGGATCTGGTTCGCCGCCTTGATCACGTAGGTGCGGGCGGAGGCTTCCACATGCAAATATACTGAACATCCGCCCGAACATTCAAACAAAAAGTCGCGCAGGGGGACGAGCCGCGCCTCGTTCGCGTATTCCGGGTCGAGCTTGATGTGCACCTCGCGGATCGACTTCGCCTGGAGCTCGTCGGGGCTCACGAGGCTGTCCACCAGGAAGCTCGGGTTTTCCCGGGAGGTATCCACCTTCCCCACGATGCCCCACACCGAGTCGGCCACCGCGCGGTCGCGGACCTTTAGGTCGACGGTGCCGTTGAAATCCTCGAAGGTGCCGAAACCCATCCACTTTCCGCTCTTGGTCTGGTATGGCCGGACGGTCCGGATCATGCCCACGATCGTGTACAGCTTGTCCTTTTGCGCCCGGTCGGGGTAGCGGAGGTCGAAGGTGGACGCCCGGTCGAAGGCCTTCCTGTAGGCGTCCAGGGGATGCCCGGAGATATAAAAGCCGATGAGTTCCTTCTCGATCCGTAGCTTTTCCGCCTGGGGCCAGTCGTCGAGCTCGTCCCAGACGAAGTCGGCGAATTCCTGGACGCCAGAGTCCTCGAAAAGGCTTACCTGGCCGAAGCGGGTGGAATCCTTCTTGTGGGCGGCGTAGTCCATCGCCCGCTCGAGGTTCGCGATGAGGGTGGAGCGGTGGCGGCCGAGGCAGTCGAAGCTGCCGGTCTGGATGAGCACTTCGAGGGCGCGCTTGTTCACCGAGCGCAAGTCCACCCGGTCGAGGAATTCCATGAAATCCTTATAGGGCCCGTTTGTCTCGCGCTCGGTCACGATGTTTTCCGCGGCCTGCTCGCCCAGTCCCTTGATGCCGAGAAGACCGTACACGATATGCCCGTCCACGACGGTGAAAAAGGAGTCGGAACGGTTTACGTCCGGCGGGTCGATGGGAATGCCCATCTTGCGGCCCTCGGCTATGTATTCCGGGAGCTTGTCCGTGGAGGTAATCTCGTTCGTGAGGTTCGCCGCGATGAATTCCGCGGGGAAGTTCGCCTTGAGGTAGGCGGTCTGGTAGGCCACGACGGAATAGGCCGCTGCGTGGCTCTTGTTGAACCCGTAGCCCGCGAAGGGAATGAGGATCTCGAAGATGCGGTCCGCGTCCTCGGCCTTGAATCCGTTCTTCACGGCCCCGTCGATGAAGCCGATCTTCTCCTTCTCCATGACCTCTTTTTTCTTCTTACCCATGGCGCGCCGGAGCATGTCCGCCTGTCCCAGGGAGTAGCCCGCGATGCGCTGGGCTACCTGCATGACCTGCTCCTGGTAGACGATGACGCCGTAGGTCTCCTCGAGGATGTCCTTGAGGCAGGGGTCCGGGTATTCGATCTTCGAAGGGTCGAACTTCGACTCGATGAACTGGTCGATATAGGCCATGGGCCCCGGCCGGTACAGGGCGTTGAGGGCGATGAGGTCTTCCATCTTGTCGGGCTTCGCCCGCTTGAGGATGTTCTGCATGCCCTGGCTTTCGAACTGGAACACCGCGGCGCTCTTGCCCTCGCCGAGCATCTTGTAGGTCGCCGGGTCCGTGTCGCTCACGCGCTCGGTCGTGAAGTCGGCGTACTTGCCGCCCCGCTTCCGGATGAGCTCCTCGGTGTGGGTGATGAGGGTGAGGGTCTTGAGGCCCAGGAAGTCCATTTTCACGAGGCCGCAGTCCTCGATCAGGTCCATGGTGAACTGGGTCGCGACCTTGCCGGTCTTGGAGTCCTTGTACAGGGGCACGTAGTCGGTGAGCTTGGACTTGCCGATGACGATGCCCGCCGCGTGGAGGCTGGTATTGCGGTTCGCCCCCTCGAGGGAAAGGGCGATGTCGAAAAGTTCCTTGTAGCGCGGGTCTTCTCTTAAGGGCGCGAGCTGGCCGGAACCCTGGAATTTCTCGTTCGGCACGAAGGCGTCGATGAGGTGGGCTTTCAGGTCCTCGGGGACCTGCTTGGTGATCATGTTCACGTCCGGCAGGGGCACCTCGAGCACCCGGGCCACGTCCTTGATCGCCGCCTTGGGCTTCAGGGTACCGAAGGTGATGATCTGGCCGACCCGGTCGTCGCCGTACTTTTGCCGCACGTACTCTATGACTTCCTGCCGCCGCTCGTAACAGAAGTCGACGTCGAAGTCCGGCATGGAAATTCGTTCCGGGTTCAGGAAGCGCTCGAAGAGCAGCTTGTAGCGAAGCGGGTCGATATCGGTGATGGTC
This sequence comes from Spirochaetales bacterium, assembly GCA_003245785.1. Taxonomy (GTDB): domain Bacteria; phylum Spirochaetota; class Spirochaetia; order Treponematales; family Treponemataceae; genus Teretinema. The sequence continues at coordinate 9,466 of QKCE01000030.1, forward strand.
AGGGCGTAGGCGACGATGGAACCGGCGCCGGAGCCGCGGCCGGGACCCACGGGAATGCCGTGCATCTTCGCCCAGTCGATGAAGTCCCACACGATGAGGAAGTAGCCCACGAAGCCCATCTTGATGATGATCTCGAGCTCGTAGTCCGCCCTTTCGCGGATTTCCGGGGTAATTTCCGGGTATCGCTTCGCCAGCCCTTCGTACACCAGGTGCCGTATATACTCGCCCTCGCCGTCGAATTCCGGCGGGATGTCGAAATCCGGGAGGAGGGGGCCGGGCTTGGGGATCGCGACCTCGCACATGTCCGCGATCCGGACGGTATTCGAGAGCATCTCCGGGTATTCCGGGAAGAGGGAAGCCATCTCGTCGGCGTCCTTGAGGTAAAACTCGGAACCCTCGAACCTCATGCGGTTCGGCTCGTTCCTGGTACGTTTTGTGCCGATGCAGAGGAGGATGTCCTGGGCGACGTTATCCTTCTTTTCCGAGTAGTGCGCGTCGTTGGTCACCACCATCGGGATGCCGAGGCGCCGGGCCATGGCGATGAGCTTGGGCGCGACCTCGCGCTGTTCCCGGATGCCGTGATCCTGAAGCTCGATGAAGTAGTTTCCGTCCCCGAACAAGTCGCGATACCGGCGGGCGTAGGCTTCCGCCTCGGCGTACTTTCCGTCCATGAGGAGGGAGGGGAGCTGCCCGGCGAGGCAGGCGGAAAGGCACACGAGGCCCGCGGAATACTCGCGGATGAGCTCCTCGTCGATCCGGGGCTTGTAGTACATGCCCTCGGTGAAGGAGCGGGAGGTGAGGACCATGAGGTTCCGGTACCCTTCCTCGTTTTTCGCGATGAGGATGAGGTGGTAGTACTTCGTGGTGTGCTCGGAGCCGCCCCGCTCGCTTCTGGACCCCGGGGCTACGTAGAACTCGCAGCCGATCAGGGGTTTTATGCCCTGTTCCACGCATTCCCGGTAAAACCGGAGGGCGCCGAACATGTTGCCGTGGTCGGTTATCGCGATGGCCTTGTGCCCGAGACCCTTCGCGCGGGCGATCATCTTTTTATAGGAAGAAGCCCCGTCGAGGAGCGAAAAATCCGTATGGACGTGGAGATGGACGAAATCCTGCATGGGCTTATTCTACCACGTTTTTCCCTTTTTGGTCTTGCCCGCCCCGGCCGCGGCGGGTAAAGTTGTACCCGAAACGGCGCCCTCTCTCGGGCAGGTTCCGTTCCCGGAGGCCAAATTGGGAGACATCAAGAAAACGAACGCCATGAGAATCCTCGAGGCCGCGGGAATCGCCTTCCGGGCGGTGGAATACCCCGTCGACCCGGAGAATCTGGACGCCCTGACCGCCGCGGCCAAGGCGGGGCTCGACCCGGACACGGTATTCAAGACCATCGTTACCAGGACCGACGCGAACGAGAT
>QKCE01000109.1 GCA_003245785.1 Spirochaetales bacterium
CGTGGTGTCGAAGTATGCGAACCACTCGTCGTATCCGCCCTTGTCCTTCAGGCTTTCCTGGAAGCCGTCGCCGTCGCCGTTGGAGTTGGCGTCGTTCGCCCCGAGCTCGGTTCTGGTGTCTATCCTTATCGCGTAATGCCCCGAGGCGCTCGAGTCGGTATACGCGTCGACGGTATAGGGGACGCCCGCTCCGTAGATCGAGTATTCAAGGTAGCCGGAGCCGGACGAGGTAATGGCGACCGGCGAGGATCCCGCGGGATCGGTCGAGAGCGTAAAGTCGTTGCCCGAAGCGCCCTGCACGTAATAGAGGGTGTCCTCGTCCAGGCCGCCCGGGAGGGAGGAACCGATGAAACGCACGGGAAGCGCGTTATTCACCGTGCCCCAGCCGGACCGGTCCACCGTAAAGGTGTCCGTGCCGGCGTTGGCGAAGGCGATCCGCGCGTAGAGCTTGTCCGCCGCAGTCGCGTTCGTGACGGCGGCCGAGCCGGAGAGGGACTTCGGGTCGCGGAATACGGTGCCGCCCTTCACGAAGTAGACGTCCACGTAGTCGATGCCGGACACGCTGCCGCCGTCCGCGGCGGTTCCTATCACCTTGTTGTAGTTCGTCGAGCCGGTGCCGTAGAAGCTGTACACGCCGGCCTGGGGCGGCGTCAGGGTCGCGGAGGGATCCCATTCGGCCTCGGGGGGTCGGTTGTCGACCGCGTAGGTAAGCGAGGAAACCGCGGGCTTGTACGTGTTGTCCGTCACCTGGAGGATCACGCTCATGCTGCCCGTGCCGCTGTCGTCGGCGAAATAGGTCGCGGTGTTCACCGGGAACGAGACGTTATAGCTATGGGCGAAGGTCCCCGAGAATCCCAGGTCCGCCGAGATCGAGTAGCCTGTTATGGAGCTGATCGCGACGTAGGTGTTTCCGCCGTCGAGGCTCGCCTGCATGTTCGCCTGGGGCAATACGTCGTCGTCCCGGAATTGCGCGGAGACCGTGATAGTGCCGGACTCGCGCGAGCCGGTGGCCGGGGTCGGGGCGGAAGAACCGCCCGGTCCCACGATCTGCGGGAGGCTCCGGTCGACGAAGAAAGTCCTCGTCATCGGGTCGCCGGCCTTGCCGTTGGCGTCCGTCGGCGTTACCCGGAAGCTGACCGTTCCGGCCAACGGGTAGTAGGAATCCGTCGCGGTGTTGATCTGGGTGTTCCAGGCGCCGTTCGCGACGGTTACCGTCGGGAGGGAAGTCTCGTAGCTGCCGTCGTTATCGGTATCGAGCTCGATCGCCGCGGTGCCCGAGGTACCGTCGTCGTCCACGACCGTCCCCATCAGGGTGATGATGCCGGTAACCGAGGATCCGGCCTGCGGGTTGGAAATGCTCACGATCGGCTTGTCGCCGTCGGGATCGAGGTCTACGTAGCCCGTGGAGATCACGCGGTTGCCCGCGTGGTCGTAGGCGGTAATCGTGATCGGGAGCCGCCATACGTTCGTCCAGGTTTCGCCCGCGTCGAGCGTCCCGTCCAGGTTGGCGTCGCCCGTGTCCCGGGCAAAGTCCGTATCGTCGTAGGCGGTCGCGTCGAAGGTTACGCTCCAGCTGAGGTTGTTGCCGGTGGTATTGGAGAACGTAATGTCGTCATTGACGCCGCCCGTGATGGACAGGCTGTCGATAACGCTCGTGTCGCCGATCGATCCGGTTACCGTGACGGCGGTACCGTTCACGTTCGGGGCCTCGGCGGCCTGGGTCGTGGAGATGCCGGACGGGCTCGTAAAGGAAACGGTCGGGTCGGTTTTGTCCACGATCAGGGTGAGCAGTCCCGTGGTGCGGCCGCCGTTCACGTCGGTCGCGCGGTAATACACCAGGCGGGTACCGTTCGCGAAGGAGGATATCGCGAGATCCGCCGAATACGTGTCCGTCCCCGCGGGATCCGCGGCCGTCCAGGTCGAGTTGTCGAGGCTCACTTCCACGGGCGTCGTCGCGTGGAGGCCGTTCAGGTCGGTCGCGACGAAGGTCAGGGTAAAGTCGTTATTGACGTAGGTGCCGTTGAAGTCGGCGGTTACCGAGGTATCAGCGCCGCCGTACCTGTCCTGGACCAGGATTTCCGTGAGGTCGATCGACGGGGGCAGGGTATCGATGCTGAAAGAGACCGCCGCGGATTCGAACTCGCGGTACGGCGTCGTGGCGGAATCCACGAATCCGGTATCGCGGACCCGTACCTGCATCCGGTAATAGCCGTCCGAAAGAGAGGACAGGTCATGCTGGAGGCTGGTGTTGCGGCCCGACACGGTCGCGGGCGAGCTGACGGGGACGTATGCCTCGCCGGCGTCGTCGAAGTCGCCGTCGTTGTTCCGGTCGATCCGGATCGAGATGGAGGCGAGGCCGTCGTCGTCGGAAACGGAGCCGTAAGCCGTCGCGCTCCCCCTGAGGACCTGCGAGGCCGTGGGAGAGGAAATCGAAAGCGTCGGCCGGTCGCTTCCCTGGTTGATCACGAAGGGCAGATCGGCCACCGCGGATTCGTTCCCCACCCGGTCGACCGCCACCGCGCTCAGGTGGTATCCATGGTCCGCTTCGTCGGTCAAGTCCAATAGGGTATTCCAGCTTGCCGTCCAGTTGTAAACGGAAGTTGCCGCGGTCCAGCCGGTGAAATCGCCGTTGGGCTGCGCCGCCGCCGCGGTACCCCAGCGGTAATACACGGCTTGGACGGCCAGGGTATCTTCCGCCTCGCCGGTGAACGCGATCTGCCCGTTATAGGCGCCGGTCGCGGTATTCGGGTTGTCGGATACGGAAGTAATCGTCACCGTCGGGCCGGCGGTATCGATTGTGAAGTACTGTTCGTAGGTGCGCTGCTTGTCGAAGGCGTCGGTGATCGTCACGCGGAAGAACACCTGGCCGTCCCCGGCCGCGGACACGTCGAAGAGGGCGTTATAGATGGCGGGGTCCGAAAGCGCCCAGGCCAGCGGGGACGCCGCGGTCCCGACGTACCCGTCGCTCGGGTCACCGTCCTCGTACATCGTAATCTCGGGATCGTACGCCGAGCCGAGGTTGAACGCGATGGTGACTTTCTTTATGCCGTTCGCGTCGCGCGCGGTACCCGCGATATCGAGCTCCGCGTCGTAATAGCTCGACGGGGCCGGCGCGGCGATCTTGAGGTCCACGGCGAACTGCACGGGGTGACGGACGTAGACCGCCGAGCCGCCGTCGGGGGCCGGGCTCAGGGCCGCTCCGCCCGCCGAGTCGGAAATTTCGAACGTGTCCGTCGCCGCGTTGATCACGTAATATACCGTGTCCTCGGCGAGGTTCGAGGGCATGGTGCCGGCGCGGAACAGGACCGTATCGCCGTCCGAGTAGCCGTGGGCCGCGGAGGTAAAGGTTCCGGAGGATACCGTCACGGCCTTTTCGGACTGGTATGCCCAGCTGTTGGCCGCGGCGGCCCAAGCGCCCGCGTCGTTCGTGTCGGCGGCGCGAACCTCGAACTCGTATTGCCCGTCGGTGAAGCCCGTGAAGGCGTGGCTCCAGATCGCGAGGGCCGTGTCTACCGAGGGAGGCACGCTTACGGAATTCCACGCGCCCCACGAGCCGGAAGGCAGGGGCCTGGAGCGGATCTGGACGGCCGAGTGGTTTACCGAGTCGTCGTCGGAGACCGTCCCGCTTACCGTGAGGGAACTGGACAGCAGGTTCTCTACCGCCGCGTTGCCCTCCTCGAGGGTGGTCACGTCGATTACCGGCCGGTCCGTCGCCTGGTTCACCGTGACGGCTATCGCGGCGGGGGACGCGGAGTTGTCGTTACCCGAGCCGTCCACCGCGACTACACGCAGGGTATAGGCGCCGTCGGGATAATCCGTGGTCTTGAGCTTGAAATTCCACGCGTAAGTCCCGGCGAGGAGGGTATAGTCGTCGGGGAATGTCCCGGCGCCCGTCGCGAACCGGTAATAAACCTGGGCGACGTCGTAATTGTCGCTCGCGGTCCCGACAACCTGAATCTCGCCGTTGAGGGTCGAGCTTGCCGTCGGGGCGGTGATGCTGGCGGAGGGCGCGGTCTGGTCGATAATGACCGTCATTTCGCGGACCGTCACGGCGTCGGCGGAGTCGTAGGTGGAAACCCGTACCGTCTTCGCGCCGTTGGTGAGCCCGGAAATAGACTGGTTGATATCGTAGACAGTCGTGTCGGTGGTAAGGGGAGAGCCCTCGCCGGCGTCGACGACCCCGTCGGAATCGAGATCGTTCCAGCCGAGGATCGTGAGTTCGACCGGATCCTGGACGCCGTCCATGTCGTCGTCCACCCAAATGACCACGCGATGGATGCCCGCGGAGTCGCTGGTGGTGCCCGTTACGGAGAAGCCGCCGGTAGTGGAGCGCTGGCCCAGGGTCGGCGCGGTAACTTCGAGGGCGGGAGGCCCGTTGTCGATCACGAAGTTGACCGCTTGGCTTTCGCTCCAGGTGTAACCGGTCAGGAGCGAGCTGGGCGCGCTTACGGTGCCCGTTCCGGTACCGGCGCCGGTTGCCTGGAAGAAGGTACCCGCCGCGTTTCCGGTCGCGCCGTACAGGGTGAAGTCCGTGTCGCCCGCGTCCAGGATCGTGTACCACTCGCCCGCGGCCATGGTCGTCGCGTCGGCGGAGAAGACCGCCCGGTTGGCGGCGCCGGCGTTCACGTCGAGGGCGCGGAGCTGGATCTGCCTCGTGCCTTCGGAGAACAGGTCGCTTATCGTATGGCTCCAGGAAACCACCTGGGCGTTGGCCGAGGGGGCCTGGCTCACGTCGACCCAGCCCTCGCCCGCGTCGGCGAAATCGCCGTCGCCGTTCCGGTCCAGGCGTATCTGAATGTAGTTATAGTCCACGGAATCGTCGTCCGTGGCCGTGCCGACGACGAGGAGGTTCCCGAGGGGAAGCCGACTGTGGGGAGGACCGTTCGTAACGAGATTGCTGAAGCCGAAGGTAGGCCTGTCATAGGACTGGTCCACCGTCACCAGGTGGTCGACCGGGATTCCCACGTTGCCTATCGAGTCCACCGCCACCACGCGGATGGCGTAGCCGTTGGCGCCCGAGGATGCGATCGCGGTCGTATCGATCGAGGTGGTCCAGTTATAACCGGTTCCGACCTGGACGTATCCGCCCGCGTCGTAAACGCCGGCGGAGACGCGGGAAGGCAGCGCGGGGGGGATCGCGTCAAGGTCCGCCTTCAGTCCCTGGGCGAGGAATATAGCGCCCATTTGCCGGTTGTCGTTAGCCTCGCCCCGTACCGTAACGCCGGCGCCGTTGAGGGTCGCGCCGGAACTCGGCTGGAGCACGGTAACCGTGGGCGCGGTGCGGTCCACGGTAAAGGGAATTTGCTGGGTGGCGGTCGTGCCGCCGAAATCGGTAGCCTCGACCTGGAGCACGTAATCCCCGGAGGGGAGAATGTCCACGTCGACGGAAGAGTTTATCGTCACGGAGGTCGAGCTGCCGGTGAACACGTTCACGTAGGTCGCCCCGCCGTCCACCGTGTAATCGACGCTGATCACGCCGAGGGCGTCTGACGCGGTCCCCGAGAACGGGAAGTCCGCGTTGACGACGCTGGAAGCGAGGGTATTGATCGAGATGGAGGGCGGGCCGAAGTCCACCGCGAAGCGCGCGGCGGCGGTCTCGTCCCATGAGTAGTTGGCCGAGACGCCGTAAATCGCGGACCAGGCCGAGGCGTCGACGTTGTCCCGCGCGCGGACCTGGATGCGGAAATTGCCCTGCGGGAAATTGGTGAGGCGTATCTTCGCCTGGGCGAGGGCCGCGTCGGCGCTCGGGATATCCGCCGCGTCGAGGGCGTACCATACCGACTCGTCTTCCCACTTGTCCGTTACGTCGCCGTCCGGCGTCGTGCTTCCGGCGGTCCCGTCCCAGAAATCGAGGGTACTCGAGAAATTCCCGTCGTTATCGATGTCGATGCGGTACTCTATTTGCGAAACGTCGACCTTGTCGTCGTCCTCTATCGTCAGGAGGATAGTCGGGTTCTGCCCGAAGCCGTTCAGCGAATTGGTGGCGGCAAGCTCGTCCATGTTCTCCAGGGTGATGGCGGGGCGATCGGATTCCTGATCGATGGAAAGGTCGTACTCCGCGGTGGCCACGTTCGCCGCGCCCGTCACGGAATCGCGAACCGCGATCCACAGGTCCTTGGTGCCGAGGGTGGTGGCCGTCGTGCCGTAGGTGAAGGTAAAGGAGGAATTCGTCGAGGTCACGCCGGTCCAAGTCGAAACGTCGGCCGCGGGATCGATGCCGTGGTCCATGACGGTCCACCAGGCCTGATACGAGGTGCCGGATCGCTCGAGGCCGACCCCCGCGTCGGAGGCGGCGAAGCGGAAGGTGATCGTGCCGTTTACGTCCCCCGAGGCGCCCATGCCGGCGGTGATCCCGTCGTCGGAGATGACCGGGGCCGTGGCGTCCACCACCACGGTCCTGACCAGGGTCGTCGCCTTGCCGACCAGGTCGGTGGCGGTGACCGTAAATTCGTACGTGCCGTCGTCGCTGCCGGTATCGGAAACCGGGAAATTATAGGTCCATTCGCCGGAAACCACGACCACGTCGACGCTGCCCGTCGAGGGGCCCGTATACGAAACGTTGACTATCTCTTCGCTCGAACCGTTGAGGGCGAGGCCGTAGGTGTCGCTCGCCTCGCCGTGGAGCGTAAAGTCGCCGCTCTTCTTCACGGCGGTCGTCACGCCGAGCGTCGTTTCGGTGAGACTCGGCGGGCCCTGGTCGATGTCGAAGGAGACGATTACCTCGTCCGCGTCGGCGGTCACGTTGCCCGACTTGTCCCCGGCCTTCACGTGGAGGTACCAGGTGCCCTGGGCGCGTCCCGTGTCGGCCCCCGCGCCGTCGGTGTCGAGGTCGTCGGTAAAGCTCCAGCTCGGTCCGCCGGTGGAAATCGCGGCGTATCCCGCCGTTCCCGTGGCGAGGGCGGAGGATTGGTCGATGCGCCAGTAAACGGTTTGCACGCCGACGCCAGAATCGTCAACCGTTCCCCGGAAGGTATAGGCGGAGCCGGATATCGCGTTTTGTCCCGTGGGGGGAATGGGCGATACCGAGGGGCTCGTTACGGTCAGGGTTTCGGGGGCCGTTCGGTCGATGGTGACCGTCACGGTCGCGACCGCGCTCGGCTTGTCGGCGAGGTCGGTCGCGGTGAGGGTATACACATACACGCCGTCGTCCAGGAGGGTCGTTCCCGGCGAGGCAGGATCGCGGGGAAGGTTCGCGAGGGTCCACGTGGCGTTCGGGGCCGTGCCGACGACGGTCAATCCCGTGTCGGATACAGTAACCGCCGAACCGCCGTCCTTTGCCTGGGTAACCGTAAGCGACTTGTACCCGTAATTGTCGGCGACCGAGCCGTCGAGGGAGAACTCGGCGTTCCGTTCTATCGTGGAAGCCTGGGTTACCGAGAGGACCGGCGCCGCCGTGTCGTATACGAAGGGGCGGGAAGCCGTAACGCTCGGGTTCCCCGCCGCGTCCGCCGAGCGGACGTACAGGGTTTTCGGGCCTTCGGTACCGAGTACCGTATCGAGGGGCGCCACGATGGCGTTCCAGCTCTCCGTACCCGAGGCCGTATAGGCAGTGGCGAAATTATCGAAACTGTACTCCACCGAGGCGACGCCGCTTCCCGAGACGTCCGAGGCCGCGCCGGAGAAGGTGTAGCTCACGCCGCCGATAATGGCGCCGTCGCTCGCGGGGGCGGTAATCGACGCGAGGGGCAGGGTCGAGTCCATCCGGACCAGGCGGGTCACGGACGCCGAGGCTTGCCCCGCGGAATCGTAGGCGACGATCGTGAACAGCCAGAGGCCGTCGTTCCCGGAGGCCAGGCCGTAGGACCACGTGTCCGAGGCGCCGGCAATGGTATCGTCGGTATATACCACGCCCTGGGACACGCCGTTTTTCTTCGCGGTAATTTCCACGCGGCCGTCGTCGAGGCCGAGGGTATCGGTCACGTCGCCGGTGAGCGCGAGGGCCACGCCGGCCTTGCGGTACACGAGATTCTCGTCCGTAATCGAGGTCTCGGTTATCGTCGGGGCCGCGGTATCGACCTTGATGACGAGATGGGTAGAGTCGGAAACGTTCCCCGCGTTATCGGTCGCGCGGACGTAGAAATCCTTCGCGAGGGACTGAGCGCCAAGGCCGACGGATCCGCTCCAGGTGCTCGCGGTTACCGTCGTAAACGCGGTCCAGGAGGAATCGTCCAGGCTCCATTCGACGGTCGCGGAACCGCCGGTCGTGCCGGAGCCGCCGTTGTCGGTCCAGCTTCCGTTCACGGCGAATGAAGCCGCCGTGACGAGCTGGCCGTCCACGAGGTTGTTCACCGAGAAGGTCGGCGCGGCGCTGTCGTAACGCACCGAAAGGACGCTCGTGGTCTGCTTGTCGTATTGGTCGGTCGCGCGCACGCGGATCGACTTGAGGCCGTCGTCCGCCCCGTCGGCGGCGACGAGCACGGTCTGGGTCCAGGAAATTTCGGTCGCGTCCGTCGAGGGTAAGCCCGTCGCGGCTATATCGGTCCAGGTGCTTCCCGCGTCCACGCTGTACTCGAGCGCCTTGATGCCGTTGTTGTCGCTGGTCGTGCCGTTCAGGTCGAAGTTCGCGTTTCGGGTCGTGCCGTTCACGGCGGCGTAATTGGTGACCGTGAGGGCCGGGTTCGAGAGGTCCAGCCCGAAATGCAGGAGGTCTCCCGTGGTTTCGTTGCCGATCGCGTCGGCGGCGCGGAACTGAATGGTCTGGGCGGACCCCTCGGTAAGGCCGGAAAGCGCCTGCTTCCAGCTTACCCCGGGGGTCGACACGGAAGTCCACGCGCCGGCGTTGAGGCTGTAGGTCACCGAGGCGATGCCGTTGGTGTCCACGGCCGTTCCCGCCACGTCGTAGGAAGCGGAGGGAATCGCCGCCCCGTCGGCGAGATTGTTCACCGTGAGCGAGGGACCCGCGGTATCGTAAATGACCGTACGGGTAATGGTGGTCGTCTTTCCCGCCTTGTCCGTCGCGGTAATCAGGTACGTGTTGGTCTGGTCCGTATCCTCCAGCTCGTCGTAGGACCAGGTTGCGGTGTTGGCGCCGTAACTGACCGAAACGTCGGCCGCGTCGAGGAGGGTGCCGTTCCGGGTGATCGCCACGGAGGCGATGCCGTTCGTGTCGGTGGCGGTACCGTCGATCGTATAAAGCTGGCTCGTCTTCCCCACCACGGTATCCGATACCGTCGCTGTGGAAGCGTCGGCGAAGGTGAGGGTCGTGGTTCCGAAGGTCGGCGCGGACTTGTCGTAGCCGACCACGCAGAGAAGTTCGGGCGTTCCGAAAACGGGGTCGCCGTTCTCGTCGAGCGCGTCGTCGGCGAGGGCATACCACAGGTAATACACGCCCTCGGCGGAATCGAGGATGGGCCGGGCGACGAATTTCCTGTAGGTACCGGTGAGACCGGTGCCGGCGGGATCGGTTTCCGCGGCGCTCACCACGCTCACCTCGGTCCAGGAGGGCGTTCCGACCGAGGCGGAGCTATCGGAAAAGGCGAACCGCGCGTAGGCGATATCCGCGTCCGAATACCCGGACACCTCGACGACGGTCTCGTAGCTGTAGACTTGGCGGTCCGTCGCGAGGGCCCCCAGGTCGAGGACGGACCCGGCGGCGACGGCGTAATGGAGATCGGGACCGGTGGTGTCCGTAAGGAAGGTGCGCACCACGGTGCCCGAATCGTACCGCCCGTCGTTGAGCCGGAAGGCGAGCTTTACCGAGTCGCCGTCCGCGGGGGCGTCGAACGCGATGGTCCAGGCGGAGGTATCCCGTTCCCCCGCGCCGCCGGCCGTGACCGTCGGGGAGGAATAGGTCGCCAGGGGAGTCGCCGAGATATTGCCGTCTACGTCGTAATCGTACACGCTGAGCGTCAGGGGTTCGGTATCGCGGCCGACCGCCGTGACGGTGAACTGGTCGCTGCCGTCGGGGCGGACCTTCACGGGGTCGTAGGCGCTCACGAGATTCTGCGGTGTCACCGAGTCGAGGGTAGGCGCGCCGTCGTTCACGTTGATGTACCACACCCTGTTCTTCGCTTCCTGGCCCGACGAATCGAGGGCGTATACCTCGAACACGAAATTCCCCGAGCTCTCGGTAATCGTGTGGTTCAGGAGGTAGCCGTCGCCCACGGACTGGAAGTTGGTAATGGACGCCCACGCGCCGAAATTCGACGCGGCGTAATCGCTTTCCGAGGAGAGGCGGACCTGGAACGAGGAGGTGTCCAGGGTGATGTTCTCGTCGAGTCCCTGGGTTATCTTGATGGTCAGGTTCGACAGCGAGGCGATGGAGTTCGCGCTGTAGGTCGCGTAAGGGTCGAGCCCCCCGATCGAGACCGTGGGGGCGTTGTCGTACGGCGCTATGGAGAGGTTGCCGTAGGGGCCTTGATCCTCCCCGGAGCCCGCGGCGGCGGCGACGGCGGGTATCCGTCCGGCGACGAAGGACGCCCTGTCGACCGCCGCGAGGGTGGCCGCGTCGGGGTCGTTGTCCCAGGCGGAGAGTTCCTGGAGCTTCGGCAAATAGGGGCTCGAGAAGAAGAGGGTATTGAGGTTCGAGCGGTAGAAGTAATGCAGGCTCTTGTTTCCCGAATCCACGCCGGTCCGGTCCGAGGGGTCGAGATACGTACGGGCGTAATCGTAGGCGGTTACCGTATAGGCGAATTCGCGTTCCGTCTCCGCCGAGGGAGGGGCCATGCCCGCGACGAGGGCCGCCGCCGAGGCGTCCATCAGGTCAAGGGTCTCGTTGAGGCTCGGGCCCGGATTGTCGACCTGGAAGTCGTACAGGTCGTTCCAGTCGGCGTCGTAAAACGAGAACACGACGCGGCTGCAAATCTCGCCGCCGTAGCCCGCGTCCCAAAGGTCGCCCTTGAACACGACTTCCTGGCCGTAAAGGGTGCCGCCGGCGATAGAGCCGTTCCCGGTGGTCGAGGGGGAACTCATGCGCACGATGGGCGCGGTATTGTCCAGGAAGTAGGAACCCTCGACGGTGCTCGTCCGGCCCGCCGAATCCTTCGCCTGCACGCGGACGATATACTTGCCGTCGGGATAGTTCGCGGTCGTATATTCGCCGGTCGCGTCGTCCCAGGTTCGGTCGTTCGATACGTTCACGCGCCAGGTATGGGCCGCCGCGTCCACGGTCGCGCCGAAGGAACCGACCTTGTCGCCGGAGGAGTCGATGAGGCTCGCCGTCACGCTCGCGAGGCTCGTCTCGTCGTTGCCGGTCCCCGCGAGCACGAAGGACCCCTTGATGACGCTCGCGAAGGGCGGGTAGGTAATGCTTACCGTCGGGGGTTTCGTATCCACCGAATTCCCGAGTCCTATTTCGCAGGTCAGGAAAGAACCCGACGCGGCGAGCACGAACAGGATGAATCCCGCTAGACTGGATTTGACGGCTTTCATACGCACCCTTCCTTAAAAAACGCTGACCCGGATACCCGCGGTAACGTGGGGTATCACGCTGTTGATACTGACCTCCGTCGAGCTGACGTCGGTCGGGATAAACCAGAGCTGACCCTCGGTGTAGGCGGAGAAGGTCTTGAAGGTCGTCCGTTTGGGAATCGTTACCCGGGGGAACTCGAACTGGACGAGCATTGCCGAGAGGATCTGCGGGGTACCGCTCTGGGTTTCGGTAAATACCGAGAAATTCGCCCCGATCGCCCCCGTGGCGGAAAGCCACGAGAAATCGGGACCGAAGAAAAAGTCGAGGGGAACGTAGGCCACGTTCGCGAGCATTTTGATGCCCACCACGTCGCCGCCGTAACGGGCGGCGCCTTCGGTGAAGATCGCGCGCTGGGCGTCGGTAAACTGGCCGTACTGCGCCTGGACCTTTACGTTGTCGTCGAAGAACGTGAGCCCGAGGCCCACGTCGTACAGGGTCGCGCCCCAGAAATGCCAGTCGAAGTAGAGTCCCTGGATGAACGAGGGAAGCGCGTAGGAGGACTTGTCTCCCGGGCGGAGCTCGATATCCACGGCCTCCAGGCGCACGTCGTCGGAACTGAGTCCCGAGAAGGTGAGGGCGTCGTTGTACCGGCCGCCCTCACCCGGAGAGATGAGCCGGATGGTCGGCAGGGTCTTGTCGACCTGCACTATGGAGCGGGTAACCGCGACCTCGCCGTTTTTCATGGTCGCGCGCACGAGGATGAAATGGTAGCCCTCGGCGAGCTCGCCGGTTTCCAGGCGGTACCGCCACTTCCTGCCCGACTCGGTCCGGAAGAATGTCTTCCCGTTGTCGAAGCTGATCTCCACGCGGTCGGGCGTCTTGTCCTGCAGGGCGCGCCGTTCGTCCTTCGGGGTATTCTTGGCCTTGAGGGCGAACACGTCCTCTTCCGTCAGGGCGTACCCCGCCGTCCCCTCGAGCCACGGGCGGTCGATCGCGAAATCGCCCATCGCGAGGTTGTCTATCGTCACCCAGGGGCCGCTGGCGGCGTACCGCACCGTATGGGTTTCCGAGGAAATCACGCTCTCCCCCGAGGCCAGGGCGCGCACCATGAGGGCGTGCGGGCCGTCGGCGAGCGTTTCGGGGGTTACGGTAAACTTGAAGTACCCCGAGGGGCTCAATTCCGCCGTACCCGATTCCTTGCCGTCGACGAAAAGGACCAGGGAACCGACCGGGTCTTCGGAGACCACGCGCCCGTAGGCGTTGAACATGCCCTGCACGCCTTCGCCGTTGAGCGGGTAGAGGAACTCGATCCGGTTCCGGTCCGCCCCGCGGTACACCTCGAAGTTACGGGACACGCGGGTCACGTTCCCCGCGAGGTCGTAACCCCGAACCTCCACGTTGTAGAACCCCTCGCCCAGGGCCGATACGTCGATCCCCCCGGAGATGATGAGCGAATCGTCGAAGCCGATATCGTCGAAGCCCTTGGGCATTTCCGGGCGTTTCGCGTCGAGGCCGCTTATCCCGGCGGTCACCCGCGCGAGCTTGATATTGTCGATGGTCTGCCCCGAAATGAAGAGGGTATTCGCCACCCGGCTGCCGTCGAGGGGAAGTTCCAGGTTGATCGAGGGGGACGTATTGTCGATGTTGATGAGGCTCGAATAAAGCCCCGTGATTCCGTACGCGTCGTACACCCGCACGAACACCACGTGGGTGCCGTCCTCGATCACCCGGGAATCGAAGCGGTAGGACCATTCCTCGGTCCCCTCGGCGAGGCCGAAGGAATTGCCGTTGTCCAGGGAAATCTCGACCTTCTCGATGCCGTTCCTGTCCGAGGCGTTTCCGGTCACGTCGATGACGCCGCGGTTCGTGGTCTCGAAGGAAGGGGTAAGCACGGCGGCCTTCGGTTCCTCCAGGGAGACGCGGACGGTGCGGGATATTTCCGCGCCCTTCACGCCGTGGATATCCTCGGCATAGAGGGTGATCACGTGCTCGTTGTCCGTGAGCGAGGACAGGGGGATAGGTATCGAATAGCTATTCTCGATGTCGAACGCGGCGTAGGGGCCGTCGTCGATCTTGTACCAAATCCGGGCCGGGGCGTCGTCGTCGTACACGACCCCGGAAACCGCGAAGTCCTTCCGGATTACCTCGTTGTCGGCCGGCAGGTGGATTTCCACGGCCGGGAGGTCCGATTCGGGCTCTATCGAGAAAAGCCAGGACCCGAGGACCGCCCGGTTACCCGCGGCGTCCGTAAAGCGGAATTCCATGCCCGGGTCCAGGGGCTTGTCGGCGGTCCCCACGAGGGTCGTAATCGCCGAGGCGAGCTCCAGCGGAACCCACTGGGTCTCGTCCTTGTCGGTGCGGTCGCCGGGCCCCCGGTACTCCGCCGAGACGACGGGACTCGCGTCCGCGGGCTCGAAGGCTATCCGGGTTTCCCCGTTCACCGCGTCGCCCGGTTCGGGAACGATCACGCTGACCGCCGGGGGCGTCGTGTCCTTGTTGAAGGCGCGGCGTTCCGCGGTCTCGCGGCCGTTCGCGTCGACCGCCCGGACCGTGAAATCCACGGGACCGTCGGGGAGGGCGGAAATATCGACCATCGTGAGGGTGGAGCCGTCGGGCTTTTCTACGGGCGTCCAGCGGGCGCCGGCATCGAGGGAATATTCCACCCGGGCGATACCCGCCGCGTCGGTCGCTCCCGCCGTCACGGGGAGGGTACCCTGGAGCCACACGGGGCGCGTCGAGGTATCCACGGTCAGGGCAGGCGCGCCGGAATCGACCGCGAAGGTCTCTCCCGCCGACTCCCATTCCCCGCCCGCGTCGTCGGTAAAGACGATCCTGACGTCCGTATAGGTTCCGTCCTTCAACCCGCGGACCGTCGCGACGTTCCCGGAAAGGGAAAGCTCGAGGCCGGGGACGGGCGCGGAGAATTTCGCGGACGCGGCTTTCCGGTCGGGCTTTCCGTTATAGAGGCCCGAAGCGGCGGCGCCGTCGTAGAGAAGTATCTTGCCCGAACCGTCGAGCCTCGGGGAATCCCATTCGAAGCCCTCGCCATCGTTCAAGCCGGCGGCCGGTTCGGGTCTGATCACGCAGAAGGTGCCCGAAACACCGAGGCTTGTCATATCCTTAAGGATAACGTTTATCGATAAGGTCGTCCAATCGGCGGGAAGAAGGGCCTTGAGCGGGATACTCGCCTCGTAGCGGCCTTCCGCGGTCTTCTGAACGCTGGCCTTGGCGGTTTCTCCCCCGTTCAGGCTCCATTCCACCGAAGAAACCGGGATGGGCGAATCGATTCCCACGACCGCCGCGCCGTCGACCTGTTCGGCCTTCGGGAAGGCGGGCCCGGAAAGGGTCACGAGGGCGCCGTTCGCGAAGGGAACGTCCGCGGGAAGAAGCCGCTCCAGGGTCGCCGTGGCGGTCCCGGTCCCGGCGGGAGTTTTCCCGCTGGCGGGAATCGTTACCGTGCCCGAGGCGGTCAGGGTATCGTCCGACCAGGCGGGGGGCGCGTCCCGGGGAACGGAAAGGTTCGTTACGTAAAATTCGGTGCCCGAGGTAACCGTCCGGTCGAATACGTCGACGGCGGTAACTTCCAGGCGGTCAAGGCCGTAGGGGACGTCGGGCGTAACCGGAATCGTCAGGTCCCTGGAGGTTTCCCCGGGCTTGAGCTTGACCGTCTGTTCCGGCATGCCGGCGATACGCCAGGAAAGGGCCTTGAGCCCCGCAGGGGATTCCACCCTTGCGGAAAGCGAGGCGCCTTCCTCGGCAGAAATTTCCCTCGCCGGATCGTCGACCGGGGTAAACGAGATGGCGGGCTCGGGGCCCGTCACGAAGAAGCCTACGGTCACGGGAGCGCCCTCGAGGCCGTTTATGTCGACGGGCCAGAAGGTCGCCGAGTGTTTGCCGGCGGTAAGGCCCTCGAGTTTCGCCCCGAAAGCCCCCGCGGTTTCCAGATCCTTGCGCTCGCCCTTATCGATCGAAAAACGGACCGCCGCGGCGCCGTCGTCGTCGGTCACGGAGCCCGAGAGCCATACCGCCGAGGGGAAGGTTGAATCCGGGGCGGGAGACGTCAGGGAGAGCCGGGGTACATCGGCCGCGCGGTCGATCGGGATTTTCCTGGACACGGTGGTCGCGTTCCCCGCGATATCCTTCGCGGTAATGAACACTTCAAGGTTTTTCCCGCCTTGCCCGCTCGCGTCGAATTCCCGAATCCAGTAGGGATTCCCCTTCACGAGCTCGAAATTCCCCGTTTCCTTGCCGAGACGCCAAGAAAGGGTATCGATTCCGTTCGTGTCGGTCGCGAGGCCGCTTACGGAGAACTTTCCGTTCACGGCGACGTCGGTCAGGGGCGATATGAAGGAAACGGACGGTTTCGTGTTGTCCACGAAATAAAGGAAGGTATAAAGGCCGATTGAGCCCTGGTCGTCCTCCGCGCGGAACCAGCATACGGCGGGGCCGTCCGGGAACTTCAGGGTATTCAGGGGCAGGGTAAACCGCCAATCGCGGCGTTTTTTGTCGAATTTGATGGAAAGGGCGGTAAAGGTCTTGCCGTCGTCGAGGGAGTATGCGAGGCGCTTGATGCCGTTGCCGTCGTTCACGGTACCG
The DNA here is from genome assembly GCA_003245785.1 of Spirochaetales bacterium. Lineage (GTDB taxonomy): Bacteria > Spirochaetota > Spirochaetia > Treponematales > Treponemataceae > Teretinema. Next base: position 15,947 of record QKCE01000109.1, read on the forward strand.
GTAAGGCTCACCTTCCCGGAAACGAGGGTGCCCATGCCGACGTTCGATACCGCGGTCTCGGGCTGCTGCCGGTCGAGGTGCCATACCGCGGTGAAGGGCTTCCCGGCAGTGCCGTTCACGTCCACGCCGTAGGCCGAAATGATATGGGGGCCTTCGGACAGCCCGTTGGTATCCAGGTAATAGGACCAGAATTCCTTGCCCTGTGCCCGAATGGGGTCGCCGCCGTCGAAAATCAGCTCGACGTGGTCTACCGCGTCGTCGTCCAGGCAGGTGCCGACTACGTTCAGGTTGCCCGGCACGCGCATGCCGTCGAGCGGATTGGTAATCCTGGTAACCGGAAGGTCGGAATCGGGATCGACGTACAGGTTGTAGGGCCCGGCAAGCGCCTGGTTACCGGCGAGATCCGTCGCCGTGACGAGAATGTTGTACTTCCCGGGTTTAGCCCCGGAAATGTCGACCGTCTCCAGCCAGCTATCCAAGGAAGCCGCGGAGGTTTTAACCGTCTCGCCCCGTCCCATTGCGCCAAGGGATGCGGCGGCGAACCCGGCCATGCAAAAAACCAATAATGGTCTGTTCATACCCTAATCATTACCCAGTATTTTTCTCTATTTTCTCCATTAACATAAATATATCATATTAAAATGGAAAAATCCACCCATAGACCTCCTTTATGTATCGGTCAACCACATTTTTACATTAGTGGGCCGTTTTACCATTAATAGGAATATTTATCAATGAAGAATGGCACGCTTGCGGTAAGCGGGAAAATAGCGGAAAATCGTCTCATGAAAAGAGTTATCATCGTTACCGGGGCCAGTTCCGGGCTCGGGAGGGAGTTTGCCCTTCAGCTTTCCCGCGGGCGGAAGGCCGACGAAATATGGCTTATTGCCCGCAGAAAGGAAAAACTGGACGCCCTGGCTTCAGAAATTCGCGCCATCCCCGGCGCGCCGGACCCGAAAACCCTCGAAATGGATCTCGCCGCCGACTCGGGCCTCGCGGCCTTCAATTCCGCCCTGCACTCGGCCAACGCCGCGGCTGAAGGCGGGCTCTTCGTCGACACCCTCGTGAACAACGCGGGCTTCGGCACCTACGGTACCTTCGCCGACACGGATCTGGGACGCCAGCTGGAAATGATCCGGGTAAACGTGTATGCCCTTACCGCGCTTTGCCACGACGCCCTACCCTACCTCGGGAAGGGATCCCGGGTAATCAACGTGGCGAGCCTCGCGGCCTTTGCCCCCTTGGGGAATTTCGCGGTTTACGGGGCGTCCAAGGCCTACGCCCTCAGTTTCGGCGTCGCCTTCGCGGCGGAAGTGGCGGATCGGGGCATTCTGGTAACCTCGGCGTGCCCGGGCCCCGTGGACACCGAGTTCGCCAACGTGGCCTCCAACGGGGCACGCAAGCGGGTGGTGGACGGAAAGGACCCGGTCGCCGTGGTCGCCCATTGCCTCCGCGCCGCGGACCGGGGAAGACGCGTCGCGATCATGGCGCCCAAATGGAAATTCAAGGCCTTCATGAGCCGGTTCGTGGGGCGCTATTCTTTCGCGCGCCATACCTTTCTGCACGAAAAAAGGCCCTCGGCCGGGGATACCGCGACGGGAAACTGAGAATTCGGGTTTTCGGGCGCGGATTATCCGCCCGGGACCTTCCGGCGGGCCGACGTGACCGACGGTTCGCCGCGGACGGTCACGCCAACCGCGCGGCCCCGCGGCGCGCCGGTTAATCGGGTCGCGACCCGGAGTCGAGGGTATTCGCCGCCTCGACCGAATCGAGAAGCCGTTCGAAAAGCTCGTCCTCGGTTATGCCGTAGGTCTCGACGAAACCTTCCCTGCGCATCAGGAGTATTCTCAAAAAACCGAAAAGCTGGCCCCACAGGAGCAGCATGAGGGGCTTGGCGGGGAGATCCGTCCGGAGGATACCCGAGGCGCGGTCCCGGTCCAGGGCGCGGCAGAGGAGGTCGCCGAGCTCGTCGGAAGCCCGCTGGCACCGGTCCCGGGGGGGAACCGGCGCTTCGGCCGGCCCCGCCCCGCCCGATCCGGCCCGCGATTCCGGCTCGGTATATCTGTGGTAGTTCGCCTCGTAGGTCATGATGAGCGAAAAATATTCGGGGAAATCCCGGGAGAAACCGTAGTACCGGCGTCCGAAGGACCGTATGGCCGACGTTCCCGGCGCGCATTCCGCGAAGGCCAATTCCAGCCGTTCGCGAAGGGTCCGGTAACCGCGCAGGACCAGGCCGAAGAAAAGCTCCTCCCGGTCGGCGAAATAGAGGTAGAAGCTCCTTTTGGAATACCCGGACTCGGCGGCGATTTCCTCCACCGTAAGGGGATCGAACCCCTTCCGTAATACGAGACGTTCCGCGGCGTCGAGGATGAACTCGCGGCGGGCGGTTCTTTCGGCTTCTTTCAGTTCCTTGCTCGGCATGGATGAAAGATACAGGACCGGCAATAATCTTGCAACGGATTGCACATGGGTGTAATCTGTCGCAACCATCTGCGTCATCGGGGAAATTCATGAATATTATTTGGCTGATCGTCTTTCTCGCCCTTCCGACCCTTCTCATTATCGGCGCGAAGCGCGTGCGCGCCCTCAGGGCCCTCGGGCCGGTCCTGCTGTGCTACCTCACGGGCATGTTGATTGGGAACGTCGGGATCGTTCCCGAGGGATTCAGGGCATGGCAAAGCACCGCCTCGGACGTGACCGTCGCGCTTGCCCTGCCCCTTCTCCTTTTCTCCCTTCGCGTCAGGGAGTGGTTCCGCATCGCCGGGGAGGCGCTCCTGTCGATGCTCGGGGCGATCCTCTCGATCGCGATCGTGAGCCTCGCGCTCTTCCTCGCCTTCCGGGGAATCTATCCCGACGCGTGGAAGCTCGCGGGCATGTCCGCCGCGGTCTACACCGGCGGCACCCCGAACATCGCGGCGATCAAGTCCGCCCTCGACGTGCCGAACGCGACGTACATCCTCTTCAACACCTACGACACGGTCATTTCGTTGGTTTATATCTTCTTCATGGTCTCGGTCGGCCAGCGCCTTTTCGGCTCCTACCTGAGGCCCTTCGACAAGAAAGAAAGGGAGCTCGTGGCGGGAGGCGCCTCCGGCGACGCGGGCGAGGGGATTGAATCCTACTCGGGCATCCTGAAACCCGAGTCCCTGCCCGGACTCGCCGCCGGAGTCGGGATATCCCTCGCCATTGTGGGGCTTTCGCTCCTCCTCGGGTCCCTCGTTCCCGCGTCCATGTCGACCGCGACCACGATTCTCCTCATCACGAGCCTCGGGATCGCGGCGTCCTTCGTCCCGGCCATCCGGGACATCAAGCATACCTTCCAGGCCGGCATGTACAGCATCTACGTGTTCTGCCTCCTCGTCGCCTCGATGACGGACCTCAGGCGGCTGGTAAACGTCGATTGGGCGGTCCTCGCCTTCGTGTTCATCGCCATCGTGGGGAGCATGTTCCTGCACTCGCTATTCTGCAGGGTTTTCAAGATCGACGCCGACACCTTCATCATCACCTCGGTCTCCGCCATCTGTTCCCCGCCCTTCGTGCCCGTAGTCGCGAACGGCCTGAAGAACAGGGCGGTGCTCATTTCGGGTATCACCACGGGCATCGTGGGATACGCCATCGGAAACTACCTCGGCATCGGCGTGGCGTACCTCTTCCGCGCGCTGTGGCCCTGAGACTGACGAAAGGAACCCGCATGAATCCGACCTTACCGAAAACCGGGCGGCCCCGGGACGAAATCCTCCATGAACTCGAATCCTTCGGGACCGGCGACCCGGATTACCGCGCGGGACGGGCCTGGAGCCTCGTCTATTGGCGCGACTCGGACTACCACGAATTCCTCGGCGAGGCGTGGAACCGCTACTCCAGCGCCAACGGGCTCAACCCCGGGGCCTTCAAGAGCCTCAAGCGGATGGAGCGCGACGTGCTCCGGGTCGCCTCGGAACTCTTTCACGGGACCGACGACTTTTGCGGGGTCATGACCTCCGGGGGCACCGAAAGCTGCCTCCTCGCGGCGAAAACCTACCGGGACTGGGGCCGCGCCGAGCGGGGCATCCGCAAGCCCGAGATGATTATCCCCGAATCGGCCCACGTGGCCTGGGACAAGGGAGCCGAGTATTTCGGCCTCCGGATCCGGCGGGCGCGGCTCCGGGACGACTGGACCGTGGATCCCGAGCACGTGCGGCGCCTCGTGAACCGAAACACCGTCATGATCCTCGCGGGCGCCCCGGAGTATCCCCACGGGTCGATCGACCCGGTGAGGGAACTTTCGGAAATCGCCGTCAACCGGGGAATCCCCCTCCACGTGGACGCCTGCGTCGGCGGCTTCATCCTGCCCTTCCTCGAAAAGGCGGGGGTGAGCCTTCCCGATTGGGACTTCCGGGTCCCCGGGGTTACCTCCATTTCGGCGGACGTCCATAAATACGGCTTCGCCGCCAAGGGCGCGTCCCTCATCCTATACCGGGAGATGCGCCATTTCAGGCACCAGATCTTCGTGCAGCAGGACTGGCCGGGCGGCGTCTTCGCCTCCCCCGCCCTCCTGGGCACCCGTCCCGGCGGCGCCTACGCGGCTGCCTGGGCGGCCATCCAGGCCCACGGAGAAGAGGGTTACGTCCAGAACGCCGAGCGCGTGCGGGACGCGACCGCCCGCCTCCTCGCGGGGATCCGCGAGATACCGGGGCTCGAGATTCTCGGGAACCCGCTGGCGAGCATCTTCTCCTACCGTTCGACGGACCCCGCCGTGGGCATTTTCGCCGTGGGCGACCGGATGGAAGCCCGGGGCTGGCATATCGACCGCATACAGCGGCCCGACGCCCTACACGCCATGGTTACACCGGGGCACGACAAGGTGGTGGACGCCTACCTGAAGGATCTCGCGGAATGCGTGGGGGAAGTGCGGGCGAACCCGGCCCTCGCGGCGACGGGCCAGGCGGCCACCTACGGCCTCATATCGAAGATTCCCCTCCGGGGTCTCGTGCGCAAGCAGGTCCTCGACATGTTCGCCGAAACCTACCGGCTCTCGGGGGGCGAGATAGACCTCACGACCGCGCCGGGTATGGACGGCGCGGTCGGCGACGGGGAGACCGGCAAGAAGCCCGGCCTCGTGGACCGCGCGCTCGCCTGGTACCTCTCAAGGAAATAAGTCCGCGCCGCGGCGGCGGGCATAGCGAAAGTCGCGGAACAGGGCGCGGCCCGTCCCGGCGCAAAAGATGGCAAGCTTCAGGCTGGTAAACCCGCCGAAGGTATTGTGGTTCATGCCCGAGACTTCCATTTGCCAGGGGTGGCGGACCCACTCGCCCCCGTCGAGGGCATACTCGAAGGTGAGCACGTTATCGATACTCTCGACCCGGACCCGGATGGATTTCGCGTCCCCGGTCGGCACGCGCATCCATTCGTGCCGGTAGCCGTACCCGTAGGTATTCAGGGCGCCGTTCCCGAATCCGATGCCCGCGAAGGCCTTCGAATTGTAATAGAGAAGTAACCCGACTTCGGGTCCCGCGTCGCGGGCCCCGTCGTCCGGCACGGGTTCAGCGGTAACCGCGGCCATGAACCGCCGGTCCGGGATAATGCAGCTAAGGGGCGCCGAGTCCGCCGGCGACGTCCCCGACGCATCCAGCGAGAGCGCCCCCGGAACGTAGGTAACCCGGTTTTCGGTTCCCGGCGCGGGATCGAAAAGGCTCCACTGGATTCCCGTGCGGTTTTCGGAAAAATCGTCCGAGCGGGGGACGGTCGGGAAATCCCCTGGATCGCGGCCGGAATCCCCGCCGGGCCCGAAAACCCGCTCGAGCTCTTCCCCGGTCGCGAAGCTCAGGGGAGACGGCAGGGGCGTGGAAAGGTCGCCGCCCTCGGCGACGAACCAGCCGTCGTCCGTCCATCGGACCGGTTCCAGAAGGGTTTGGCGCCCGAGGGTCCGAAACCCGTTCCCGTAGCCGTGATAGACCATCCACCACTTGCCGCCGAATCCCTCCACCAGGGACGCGTGTCCCCGGGACCACCAGGGCTCGGCCTCGCTCAGGGTCTTGGCCACCGGGTTATGGGGGCAATGTTCCCAGGGACCGTGGATCGACTCGGACCGGGACACGACGACCATGTGGCTCGTCGCGGGTCCCGCGGTTCCGCCCACCGCCGATACGAGATAAAACCATTTTCCCCTCCGGAAGACCTTCGGCCCCTCGGGAGCGTACATTTCCACGACCCAGTCCGCGGGATACCGCCAGGGATCGAGAACGTGCTCCGTCGGTCCGGCGGTCGAGAGGCCGTCGTCGCTCAGGGGAACCCTCCGAATGCCGTTCAGGAACAGGTACCGTTTTCCGTCCTCGCCCACGGCGTGCCCCGGGTCGATGCATCCGGGGAGGTCGAGGTCGACGGGGTCGCTCCAGGGACCCTCGATGCGGTCGGCCCATATCACGAAGACCGAGGCGGAGCTCGCGCACACGGTGGGAAGGTAGATAAAGAAGCGGTTTTCGTGCTTTACGAGGTCCAGGGCCCATACGGAGCCCATGAACCGGCGAAGGGCAACGCAGAGGGGCCTCCAGTTCACGAGGTCCCTCGAATGCCAGATGACGATGCCCGGGTGAGCCTCGAAGGGCGAGAAGGTCATGTAAAAGTCGTCGCCGTCCCGAAGGATCGTCGGGTCGGGATGGTCGCCGCCCACGATCGGGTTTCGGTACGTATCGACAATGCGATACGCGCGGGTGTCTTCGTCCGGGCTTGACTTCAAGAACCCCTCGTCGAGGTTGAAGCCCTCAAAATAATCGTATTTCGCAGTATCGTCTTTTTCCTCGCCCATCTCGCGCCTCCGATCAATTTTTGATGATAACCCCGGCAGGCGACGCGGGAAACCCGAAAAAGTTAACTATTTTTCCGATATATTCGCGCCGCCGTCCCGCTCGAGGCGGGCGAGGAACTCGGATGCCGGTATCGGTCGGCCGAAAAAATAGCCCTGGAACCGCATGTCCCCGCGGGAAGCGAGAAAATCGACCTGTTCCCGGGTTTCTACCCCCTCCGCCACCACTGAAAGGCCCATTTTCCCCGCGACCGCGAGGATGCTCTCGACCAGGGCCGCGTCGTTGGCGTTCGTTGGCGCGTCCTGCACGAAGGACTTGTCGATCTTCAGCTCGCTCAGGGGAAGGCGCTTGAGGTACGCGAGGGAGGAATACCCGGTACCGAAGTCGTCGATCGAGAACACGAAACCCGAGGCCGCGAGGGCGTTCATCTTCTCGATGACTTCCCTCGAGTCCCCAAGGAAGAGCCCTTCCGTGATCTCCAGGACTATCCGGCCGGGCGGAATGGCCCGTTCCCTGAAGAGGTTTTCGATCCAAGGGGCGAATTCGCGCTTCCGGAAATGCCGGGGGCTCACGTTCACGGCGAGCGTAAAGCCCCCGCGAGCGCTGAGGGGTCCCGCCATCATGTCGCAAGCCCGGTCCAGGACCCACTCGCCGATCCGCACGATCAGGTCCGATTCCTCGGCGATGGGGATGAACAGGCCCGGGGAAAGGGGGCCCCGTACCGGATGGTTCCAGCGGATAAGGCATTCCGCGCCGACGAAGGTTCCCGAGGCCGTTACCTGGGGCTGGAGATGGAGCTCGAAGAGGGACCGCGCGAGGGCGTCGTCCAGTTCGCGCTCGGTGCGGTACCGTTCCAGGGCGGTCATTCCCATCTCGCGCTCGAAGAAGGCGCATTGGTTGCCCCCCGCTTCCTTCGCCCGCCTGAGCGCCGCGTCGGCGCGACGGAGGACGTCCAGGGGGGCGTCCCCGGCGGTTTCCGGAAAGAGGCTTATCCCGAGGCTCGCGGTGACCGAGTGGGTTTCCCCTTCCACGACGAAGGGCTCGGCCAGGCATTGCCGTATCCGTTCCGCCGCGCCCAGGGCGCCCAGCACGCCCCGTTCCGCCGCGTCCGCGTCCTCCGTGCAGACGATCGCGAACTCGTCGGAAGTTAGCCGGCCCATGAAGTCCGAGTCCCGCAGCATGTCGCGGACCCGGCGGCCCACGCCGGCCAGGAGCGCGTCCCCGACCTGGGAGCCCCGGGCGTCGTTTACTATCTTGAACCGGTCGAGGTTGAGGAGCATGAGGGCGTCGGAGGAACCGTAGCGCGACAGGATCGGGATGCGTTCCGCGAGCCAATCCAGTACCTGCCTCCGGTTCGGGAGCCCCGTCACGGGATCGAAGAGCGCGAGCCGGTGCAGCTTTTCCTCGGCCTTGTACCGGGCCGTCACGTCCTCAAGGAGCATAATGACGCTGACCGGCGCGCCGGATTCGAAGATCGGGAAGGCGGTGAGGTTCCAGACGGCGTCGGGGAAGCCCGCGGCCCTGTAGGAGAAGCCGTATTCGCGGCAGATCGAGCCCGTGAAGGCGGGGGCGACCAGCTCCGAAAAGCCCGACTCTATGAACCCGACGCCGGAGAGCACGTTGATGCCGTCCAGGCCCGTCTCGTCCAAAACGTGCCACATGCGCATGAATGCCGGGTTCGCCCCGGTCGCGTTCCCGTCCCGGTCGGCCACGAGAATGCTTACCGGCGCCTGCTCGAAGATTCCCCGGATCAGGGCTTCCCTCGCGCCGAGGGCTTGCCGGGTCTGGAGGAGGAGCGCCTCGTTTCTCAATTCCGAGCGCAGCCGCCGGACGGTGCCGGTAAGGTGGTCCAGGAAAACCGAATCCTTCACCACGTAGTCCCTGGCGCCCATCTTCATCATCCGCACCGCGAGCCCCTCGTCGCCCCGACCCGTCGAAAGCACGAAGGGTGGCACCCGAAGGCCCGAGGCGGCGGCGCGCTCGAGCAATTCCTGGCCGTTCATGTCGGGGAGCCCGTAGTCCAATATAAGCAAAAACGGGGGCGAGTCGCGCAGCGCGTCGAGCACGGCTTTCCCGGTCTTCGCGGAAGAGGGGATCCATCCCTCGGCGGAGAGTTCGGAAGAAATGAGTTCGTAGATGCCTTCGTCGTCCTCGGCGATGAGGACGGTCTCGCCCGCCATGGGACCTCCTTACGTCCGTATTATCTGCAGGGCCATGCCCAGTTTCTTCAGGGTTTGCGCGAAAAGCGCGAAATCGACCGGTTTGGGGACGTAGAGGTTGCAGCCCAGCCGGTAACAGCGCTCGATCTCCCGGGGATCGTCCATGGTCGTGAGCATGATAACCGGGATGTCCCTGAGGAAGGGGTCCGATTTGATGCGGTCGAGGGCCTCGATCCCGTCGAGACGCGGCATGTTCACGTCCAGGAGCAACAGGTAGTCCAGGGCCCGCCGCGTTCCGGGCGCGGAGCCCTTCAGGTCTTCCATGAATGCCAAAAGCTCGACCCCGTCGCGAAAGCGCGTCATGGGGTTGTTCACGCCCGAATCGCGGAGGCCTTCCATGATCAGTTCCGCGTGCCCGTCGTCGTCCTCGGCGACCAGGATGGCGATTCCCTCGGCGTTCATGCGCCTTCCTCGAAACTGTCCGCCGGCAGGGAAATCGAGAAAACCGAGCCGACCCCCTCGTGGGATTCCAGGGACACCTCGCCGCGGTGCTTGTCCGCGATGCGCTTGACGATGCTCAGGCCCACGCCGTCCCCGGAAATCGGGCCGTCGCCGTCGACCCGGAAGAAAACCTCCCATACCCGGTCGACGTTCCGCCCGGAAATGCCGATCCCGTTATCCCGCACGGAATAGCGGCAATAGGGGCCTTCCTTCCGGCCGTATACGAAAATTTCCGCGGCCCGGTCCATGGCGCGGTACTTGAGCGCGTTGCCGATAAGGTTTCCGAAAGCCCGGGACACGAGCTCCCAGTCGCCGTGGCAGGGCGGCAGTTCCGCGACCGAGACCTTGGCCTGGGCCTGCTCGATCTCCCAGGATTTCGAGCCGACGACCGACGCGACGAGGGCGTTCATGTCGAGGGGACGAATCGTCATGGCGAGGCGCCCGGTGCGCGAAATTTCCAAAAGGCCGCCCAAAAGCCGGTCCATCTTGGAGACGTTCGACACGATGAAGGCGACGGACCGGGGTATCTTTTCGCGAAGCAGGGAGAGGGCGGCGTCGCGGCGGGCGGCGTCGGCTTCGTCGGGCCTCATGGCCTCCAGCTCCCGGGCTATCTCCTCGGAAAACCTCCCGAAACGCGCGCTGAAGCCCTGGATGTTGACCAGGGGGGACCGAAGGTCGTGGGAGGCTACGTAAAGGTAACGCTCCAGTTCCGCGTTCTTGCGCTCGACGAGTTCTTTCGCCTCCTCGAGTTCGCGGATCCGGCGCAGCAGTTCGGGATAATGGCTCTTCCGGATCGATTTCTCGCCCAGGCCGATTATCTTTTCCCGGAGTTCTTCCTGGGACTCAGAGGGCCCTTTCATACAATTCCCCGATCGTCGCTTCGTCCAAGGGCCCGGGGTTCGTCACCGCGCAGGGATCGGCGTTCGCGTTTCGGGCGAGTTCGGGGATCGTTTCCCGGGTGACGCCCCGGGAAGCGAGGCCGGGCTTGATTCCCACGGTTTCGAGAAGCCCCGAGACCCAATCGATAATCGCCGTGCCGCCCCCCTCGGCGAAAGCCCCCGGTTCGATGCCGAGGACCCTGCCGATCGCGGTGAACTTGTCCCGAGCGTGGGCATAGTTCCAGTCGATGGCGGAATTGAGCAAAATGGCGTTGCACTCGCCGTGGGGCAAGTCCAAAAGGCCGCCGAGGCTGTGGGCCATGGCGTGCACCACCCCGAGGCTCGCGTTGGAGAAGGCCATGCCCGCCTCCATGCTCGCGAACATCATGGCCGTGCGGGCCTCCTCGTCCTTCCCGTTCCGGACCGCCGCGGCGAGGTTCCCGGCGATGACCCGCACCGCCTCGAGGGCGTGGAGATCGGTCATGGGCGAGCTCGCGGTGGAAACGCAGGCCTCTATCGCGTGCACCAGTGCGTCGACTCCCGTGCAGGCGGTCAGGTAAGGGTCCATCGAGTAGGTGGTGTCGGGGTCTACGAGCGCCACGTCCGGGACCGCGGTCTTGCTGATTATCGCGAACTTGAGGCGGCGGGCAGCGTCGTTTATGATAGCGAATTGCGAAATATCCGCGGAGGTGCCCGCGGTGGTAGGGATGCAGACGAGGGGCGGCCCGGGGCTTCGCACGTTGTCGATGCCCTCGAAATCCGTCACCTCGCCCCCGTTCGCCGCGAGAATGCCGATCGCCTTCGCGCAATCCATGGGGCTGCCTCCCCCGACGGCGATTATCACGTCGCAGCCCCTTTCGAGGTAACAGGCGCGGCCTTCCGCCACCTGGGAGTCCCTGGGATTCGAGGAAACCGCCGAGTAGACCACGGGCGAAAGCCCGGAGTCCCGCAGGGCGGCCGCGGTTTCGTCCACCAGTCCGGTGGCGATAATGCCCGGGTCGGTGACGATGAGGGGGCGGGAAGAGCCGAAATTGACGGCGTATCTGCTGCAAAGCGTTCGCGCGCCCGAACCGAAAACCACTTCAGGGACGACGAATTTCCGTAATTCCTTCATATTTTGAGTTTAGTTCATTGAGTCCGGCAAGGGCAAATCGGGCCGGGATAAATCGGTCCGGACCCGGGCCGTCATACCCGCAGGATGCCCCGGAACCCCCGCGCTGAGTAATAGGACTCCGCCCCGTTATGGTAGGTGAAAACCCGGCCGTAACGGCGGTCGCAGAATAGCGCACCGCCTCGGGAACGCACGTCCTCGGGGGTTTTCACCCAACTCGAGGTTTTCAGGTCAAACTCGCCCAAGGCCTGCAAGGCCCTGTATTCCCCCTCGTCGAGGAGTTCCACCCCTATCTCCCGGGCCACGTCCAGGGCGCTCGACGCGGGTTTGTTGGTCTTTCTCCCGTCCAGGGCCTCCCGGTCATAACAGAGGCTTCGCCGCCCCGCCGGGCTTTCCGGCGCGCAATCGCACACGAGATATTCGCCGGTTTTCGGGTCCGTCCCGATCGCGTCGGGCTCACCGCCGCTTTCTTCCATGCGCGCCAACGCGGCGAGCTTTTCCCCGTTTTCGGCAAGCCGGAGCCGGAAACCGTCCCAGTCCAGTCCCTCATGCCGTTTCATATGGGTTTTGAAGCGTTCCTCGAGAATCCCGAGAATGCCTTCCGTATCCCCTTTCATAAAGCCTCCCGAGGGTTCGGGGACAACCCCGACCCGTTCTGGCTCAAGTATAGGGGTTTTCCCGTCGAATTCGCCTCTCTCCCGGCCGATCGCGCGCCGGAAACGCAAAAGGGCGAAGCGGCCGCCCGCTCAGCCGGGAAAATCGCCCGGTCCCGACCCTAGGGTCGGATCCCAGGGTTCCCGATACTCAAGCCAATCGAAGTCGGCATAGGCGGTTCGGCGGTTGGAATCCACGCAGCAAAGCCCCGCGAAGGTGCCCGTGAATTCCCCGTAAGCGCAGTATTCGTCGGAAAATTGGGTCGTGTCCCAGGCCGGACCGATCGGTTGCCAGCCGGACCGGACCGCCGGGACCGCGGCAGCCAGCGGCTCCCGGGGAGAGCCCTGCGCCGTCCCGGAGGCGGGTGGCTGCCGCGGAGTTCCTGGCGCCCCCGGGTCGTCGGCACGGAACCAGAAACGCGTTTCCCTGCCCGCCACGGCGAGCCGGAGCCAGACGGGAGATCCCGGCGCGAGGGGAGTTCTGGTTTCCGCGAGTTCCCGTTTCTCGCCGTTTTCGCACCGCATGAGGGCGATCGCCTTGCCCCCGAGGGTTTGGCTGAAATATGCCCTGAGGAGGACCCAGTTCATATTGTCGTAATAGAGGACGAGTCCCGCGTAGTGCTGCCACGCCCCGGGTTCGAATTCCATCTTGCAGGAGACCGCCGCGTTCACCGAAGCGAGGCGCCGAGCCACGAGGCTTACCCGGTCCAGGGACGCGAGGGACTGCTGGCCGCGTATCCGCAACCAGCCCGGGCGCTCGGTCAGGGAGGTCCAGCGGCGGAAATCCGTGCGGGGCGAAACGAGGCGGGGATCCCAGGGACCGTCAAAATCGTCTCGGGGATTCGCCCGGGGAGCCTCGGCATCGGCACGCGCGGTCGCGTTACCGGCGCCCCTTTCGGCCTTGTCTCCCGCGCCTCCCGGGCCCTCGACGAACCTGGCGGCCCGGTTACCCCCGCCCGCCAGGCGGAGCCAACCGTCGTCGGTCCACCTCATTTCCTGGATGCCCGTCTCGCGGCCAAGGGTGCAGCGGAGTTCCGGCGCGAAGGGACGGGAGCACAGGTGCGCGAGATACCAGCGCCCGTCGGGGGTCTCGACCAGGGATCCGTGGCCGACCTTCTGGAGGTAGGATCCCGGGTTGTACCTCTCGGTCTTCAGGAACCAATCGGTGTCGCGGCCGTAAAAATCGTCCGTGGCGGTGAGGATGGGGTTCGCCGGGTCGCGCTCGTAGGGTCCCCAGGGCGAGTCGGAGCGGGCCATGGCGACGCAGTGGCCGTACCCGGTCCCGCCCTCGGCGGTCATCAGGTAATATTTGCCGTTCCTCTTGTAAAGGTGCGGTCCTTCCGGGCAGCCCCGGTCGGTGCCGCCCCGCCAGATCCGCTTCGCGAACCCGATTACCGACCTCGACTCGGCATCGTACTCCTGGACCGCGATAACCCCTGGCTTTTCGTAGCCGTCGCGGGTTTCCCATTCCAGGGACACCACGTACTTTTTCCCGTCGTCGTCGTGGAGGATCGAGGGATCGAAGCCGATCGAGTTGAGGTAGACCGGCTCGCTCCAGGGACCGTCGATCTCCGGCGCGGTCACGAGGAAGTTGTCCTGGTCGAAAAAGCGCGCGTTGTGCGAGATCATCCGCGTGTAGAGGAGGTAAAAAAGCCCCTCGCTTTCGCACCAGGTCAGGCAGGGCGCCCAGATACCCTTCGCGGAGGGGAGCTTTCGCAGGTCCAGGCTATCCTCGTCGTCGAGGGCGTGGGTGAATAGCTCCCAGGACACGAGGTCCCTTGAGCGGTAAATCGCGACGCCGGGAAACCACTCGAAGGTGGAGGTGGCGAGGTAATACCAGCCGTCCCGTCGGACGATGCTCGGGTCCGGGTTGAAGCCCGGAAGTATCGGGTTTTCGATGCGGGCCACGTCAGTCCACCGTGAAGCCGTTATGGGCGCACACCGACGACAGGAAGTGCCCGCTGTCCTTGATTATCCGCCGGCACCCGTCGTCGTAGTCCACGTACACCACGCCGAAGCGCTTGGTGAAGCCGAAGCCCCACTCGAAGTTGTCGCAGAAGGACCAGGTGAAATAGCCCGCGACGTCGCTCCCCTCCCGGATCGCCTGCCAGGCCGCGGCGAAGTGGCGGCGGAGATATTCCACCCGCACCGGGTCGTGCACGCACCCGTCGGCGGAAATCGCGTCGAGGCAGGTGGTGCCGTTCTCGCTTATGAATATCTTCGGGTTGCCGTACTCTTTCCGCACGCCGGTCAAGAGCTTGTAGAGGGACTCGGGGGTGTTTTCCCATTCCTCGAACTCCGCCCGCTGCAAGTACGGGCGGTATACCTGCTTCGCCTGAATGTGCGCGTTCGACGGGTCGTGGGCGACGAGTCGCCGGGTGTAATAATTGATGCCGAGAAAGTCCGTCTTCGCCGCCATGGCTTCCATGTCGCCGGCTTCGACCGTCGGCATGAGGTCTCCGTAATGGGCGACCATTTCCTTCGGGTACCCTTTCCCGTATACCGGGTCCATGAACCACCCGTTGTACGCCAGGTCCCACCGCCTCGCGGCGGCGGCGTCCTCGGCGGAGTCGGTGGCGGGCTCTATCCAGGCGAGGTTGTTCACGATCCCGACCTTCGCGCCGGCCACGTTCGCGCGGATGACGGGCACCGCCTTTCCGTGGGCGAGTAAAATGTGGTGCGCGACGGCGAGGGTGGTTTTCAGGTCCGTGAGTCCCGGGGCGTGCACGCCCTGGTAGTGGCCGCAGAAGGAGAACACCCAGGGCTCGTTGAAGGTCATCCAGTTTTTCACCCGGTCCCCGAGGCGCCTCGTGGCCGCGTCGGCGTACTCGACGAAGCGGTCGGCCGTCGACCGGTTCGCGAAGCCCCCGGTCGCCTGCAGGGCCGAGGGCAGGTCCCAGTGGAAAAGCGTCACGTAGGGGGTTATGCCCTTCGCGAGGAGGTCGTCGACGAGGCGGTCGTAAAACGCGAGGCCCGCCCCGTTCACCCTGCCCGAACCGGCGGGAATCACCCGGGGCCAGGAGATCGACATGCGGTAATTCCTCACGTCCATCGTCCGCATCAGGGTCGCGTCTTCCGCGTAGCGCCGGTAATGGTCGCAGGCCACGTCGCCGTTCTTGCCGTCGGCGATCTTGCCCGGGGTATGGGAAAAGTCGTCCCATACGCTTCGGCCCTTCCCGTCGGCGTCGGGAGAGCCCTCTATCTGATAGGCGGCGGTCGAGACGCCCCAGGCGAAATCCTTCGGGAACTCGAGAAACTCGGAATACATAAGGCTTACCCCTTAACGGCCCCGGCGGTGACTCCCGCGAGGATCCATTTGTTGAACACGAAATAGAGGACCAACGGCGGCAGGGCCACCAGGGTCATGCACGCGAACTGCACCGCGTAGTCGGACACGTACTGCCCGGAAAACAGGATGATCGAGAAGGGCAGGGTACGCTTGGCCTCCGTGGCGAGATAGGTATTCGCCATGATGAACTCGTTCCAGTGGGACAGGAAGGTCTGTACCCCGACGGTCGCGAAGCCCGTCACCGCCATGGGCGCGATGATCTGCGGGAGGATTACCCCGTAGCCCGCCCCGTCGATGAAGGCGGACTCCTCCATCGACTTCGGGATTCCCGCGAGGAGCCCAGTGAACACGATCGTGTTGAAGGACATGGTGAAGGCCATGTAGGAAATGACGAGCCCGAGATGGGTGTCGATGAGGCGGAAGGTGCGGTACCAGATAAAGTTCGGCAACAGGGTCGTGTGGATCGGGATCGTGAGGCCTACTATCACGATCGCCCACACGAAACCCTTCAGCTTCCATTCCATCCGCGAGCACGCGTAGGCGAGCATGAAGGGCAGGATCGTCCCCAGGGTCACCGAGGGCACGACGATCTTCAGGGTGTTCGAGAGGTAAAGCGGTATCTTCCCGTCGAAGAAGGCCTTGTAGTAATTCACCCATTGGGGTTCCTTGGGAAAGGAGAGGAGCTCCGGGCCGAAGAGGTCCCCGGACTTCTTTATCGAGTAGCTGAAAATCCACACCATCGGGAACACCTGGGCGAGCACGAGGAAGGCGAGGAGAGATCCCACGAGGACCTTGGTCACGAGCTTTCGCCGGGCGTAATCCTGTTCTTTCATCATCTTTTTTTCCGTCCTCCCGGCCGTCAAATCTGTTCCACGGATTTCTTGAAAATCCGCTGGATGCCGAAGGTAAGCGCCACGGCGATAATCACGAAGAGCACCGATATCGCGTTCCCGTAGCCGTACTCCGCGTACTTGAAGGCGCGCTGGTACAGGTAGAGCGCGATGTACTGGGTCGAGTTGCCCGGGCCGCCCTCGGTGGAAAGGTACACCATCTCCATCTGCTTCAGGGAGGAGATCACGTCGATGACGACGATGGACTGCAGGACCGGCATCATGTAGGGAAGCACGACGTTCGTCACGAGCTGGAGCCGGCTCGCGCCGTCGACGCGCGCGGCCTCCTCGAGCTCGGCGGGGACGGTCATGAGGCCGCCGAAGAAAAAGAGGAGCGCCCAGCCGAAGCCCTGCCAGATCATGATCCAGATCACCGCCCATATCGCGGTCTTCGGGTCGCCGAGCCAGGCGTGGGACCAGGAGCCGAGGCCGACCAGGGACAAGAGCTTGTTGAACATGCCGTAGGTCGGGTGGAAAATATTCACCCAGAGCTTTGTCACCACCACGAGGCTCAGGGTGGCGGGAATGAAATATACGGTACGGAGGATCCGCGAGGACCGCTCGTGCATTTTCGTGAGGATGGACGCGACGCCGAAGGCCGCGACGTTCTGTATGAACACGGTAACCAGTATCAGTAAAAGCACGTCGTAAAGGGAGCGCCAGAAAGTCGCGTCCGTCGCGAGGCGCGCGTAATTGTCGAAGCCGATGAAGGTCATCTTCCCGAACCCGCCCCATTTTACGAAGCTCAGGCCGAGGCTGATGAAAAGGGGTATCGCGATCGCGAAGAGCATCACGGCCAGGCCGGGAATCACGAGAATCGCCACCGCTTTCTTGTTGCCGAAAAGGGATTTCATGAACGGGAACTCCTTGAAAAAATGGCGGGGAACCCGAGACTCGGGGATCCCCGCCGGAGGAGAGAGGGTCAAACTCAAAAGTCGGTCAACTTTTGAGTTTGACCTTGGAGAAAACCCTTGAGGGTTTTCTCCGTTTCGAGTCAAGGAATGCTTTTCAAAACTTTCCGCGTTTTGAAAAGCCCCATCCGTTTACTTCGCCGCCGCGGCCCGGGCAGCCGAGGCGTCGAGGGCCTTCACGAAGGCCTCGGGGGTGATCATCGAGGCGCAAAGCTGGCGCATCAGGTCCTGATGGTCTTCCTTGAACACCGAGTCGGACCGGTCGAGGCCGGGGGTACCGCTGGTGCTCTTGGCGTCCGCCGCGAGGGCGAGGAGCTTCTTGCTCACCAGGGTGTCGGAGTCGCGGGGCGCGACCTTCTGGGCCGGGAAGCAGGCCTGCTTTTCCCAGGCGATATCGCCGAAGCGCTTGCCGAGGAATTTCACGTACTCGTAGGCCATGTCCATGTTCTTGGAACCCGCGCTGATTATGTAGTTGCCGCCGAACCAGGCGAGCACGTCGTCCGCGGTGCCCTTCCCGCCCTTGATGACCGGGAACTTGATCACGTCGAGGCTGTTGCGGAAGTTGTCGGAGAAGTTCGTGTCGGTCGCGAGGGACATTTCCCAGGAACCCATCATGTACATGGCGGCGCGCTCCTGGCCGAACATGTTGCGGGCGTCGCCGTAGTCGGAGGTCACCAGGTTCTCCTGGAACACGCCGGCCTTCACCAGGTTCTGGATATAGGTCGCCGCCTGGAGGAAGTCGGGATCGGTGTACTTGGCGGTCCGCTTCAGGGCCGCGTCGACCCGGGTAAAGTCGCCGTTCACGCGCTGGGAGATATTGTCGAAGAGCTCGCAAAGGGGCCAGCCTTCCTTGCCGTCGGTAACCATGGTCGACACGCCGATCGCCTTGAACTTGGGCACGCTGGCGACGATGTCTTCCCAGGTCGCGGGGAGCGGGACTCCCGCCTTCTGGAAGAGGCTCTTGTTCACGTACACGACCCACATGTCGCCGGAAACCGGGATGCCGTAGAGGGTTCCGTCGTACACGTTGCCCTCGAGGGAGCCCGCCATGTATCCGTAGGACTTGAAGTCCGCGATGTTCATCTTTCCGAGCATGCCCGCGTCGATCAGGGGCTTCATCATGCCGGGGAAGGACCAGTACTTCATCACGTCGGGAAGCTGGTTGGCGGTGGCGTAGATCTTCACCTTTTCCTGCCAGGGCTGGTCCTGATAGCTCTCGGTCACGATTTCCACGTTCGGGTGGGCGGCCTTGAACTCCGCGTTGATCTGCTCGATCACCGCGCCGTAGCCGTTCTTTCGGTCCGGCAGGTTGTCGCCCATCTTGAGGACGATCTTTCCGTCCGCCTTACCCGCGTCCTTCGATCCGCCGGCGAAAGCCCCGGCCGCGACGAGAAGCGCGCACGCGCACAAACCCGCGATTTTTTTGTTCATTGAAGAACCCTCCTTATCGAATCCTTGCCCCTATTCTGCGCGCTAAAAGGCCCCGGGTACATGACGCCGGTTCCGAAAAGTTGACGCGAATACCGGGGAACGGCCCCGTTTCGGGGGAATTGAAGATAATTCGGGAAGAGGCAGAAAGTCTCCCGGGGGGAGCGGGCGCGCCCCGCGCGGCCGGCGCGGGCGAAAGTCGGTCGAGGGGCGAAATCAGGGTTCCAGTATTCGTACCGAGGGGAATGCGTTTCGAACCCGCGCGGGATCCCGGGTCAAGAGGGGCAAGTCGCTTACCGCTGCATGGGCGCCGATGAAAAAATCCGGGAGGGTCGACCTCTTCGCCCCGCCCCGGCGACGGTAGGCGACGAAGGCCTTGGCGGCCAGGAAAAGGGCTTCCCTCGGCAGTGCGAGGCGGATAAGGCCGCAGCCGGAAATCGCCCCGTCGAGCTCCTCTATCCGGTCAAATCCCGCGGACACTTCCGAATAGACGATATCGTTGATGCATAGATCGCCCACGGCGCCGCAACGGGAAAGAAGCGCGAGTGAACGGTCGTAAAATTCACGGTCAGCGGTAAAAATATCTAGCGCCACGCTCGAATCGACAAGGTACGCGTTCATGCCCTGGTCAGCGCGAGGATGTCTTCGGTGGTCATTCCCGCGTTCGCGGCGCCCTTGTAACGACCCAGCCGCTCCGCGACGGCAGCGGGATTCGCCACCCGCCTGAGGATCGCGTAATCCCCCGACAGGATGAATTCCACATCGGTACCCCACGAGATACCCAAGGCCTCGCGAATGGCGAGCGGTATGGTAACCTGGCCCTTTTCCGTCACGGTCATGGTATTACTCCTACGGTAATACTAATACCGGCTCCTGACTTCGGTCAAGCCTTCCCTCAATCCGCCTTTCCGAAGAGCACCACGTAATTCTTCCCGTAGGCCTTGGCGCAGGAGGGGCACGTCGTGTAGAAGGAAAGGATCTCGCGGCTCCGTTTCGGTCCCTGACCCGCGGCATCGGCCTTTGCGGGATACTTCCGGTCCATGGCTTCCGCCATCTGCCGGTACCACGAGCCTACCTGGCTGAAGGGTCCCTCGAACACCTTGGCGAACCACGTACCCGGTAATCCGGCCGTCTCCATCCCCGGGACGTCCCCGGCGACCAGCAGGCGGTGGCTCGCCCCCCAGGGGGACGACTCCCTCGAGAGCATCAGGTACCGGTCCTTCGGCACGGCCCCGGCGGCCTCCGCAGCCGCCTGGGTCCGTCTCATCACCGGGGCCATGTTCAGGGGCACGTAGAAAAAGCTCCTGGTTTTGACCGTCACGAACTTCAGCCCTTCGAAATTGAATTCCTTCCCGTCCCACGGCTCGGCGTGAAACCGGGGACAACAACCGGTGGGGTTGTCCGTCATGTCCATTGCGGGAATCGCCTCGCTCATACAAAGCCTCCGCTTATTCGGGATGCCTACAGTATAAGCCTTCTGGAGACGCGGCGCCCGGAAACTACCGCGTCGTGCGGGGGTTTTCGTATATCATCTCGAACTGGTTGACGAAATTCTCAAAGCCGAGCCCCCAGAGGAGGGCGTCCGTCGCGCTCCCTTCCTCGATATTGAGGAGTTTCACGGACTCAAGCCCGCGCTCGGACCGCAAGGCGGCCAGGGCAGAGCCGAGGGCGGCCCCGTCCCGAAAGCCGGGTTCCAGGGCGAGCTGGAGGATATTCCCGCTTGCCGCGGCGAAGGCAGCGTACCCGGCCCGTTTTTGCCCCGCGAGGAACTCGACGGCGCGAACCCCGTCCCCGGCGGCGAGCACCGACTCGTTCGCGTTTTGCCAGGAAGGGGTAAAGCCGAGACTCCCGTTTCGGGAGGCGCCGCGCGCCAGGGCGGGAAAGTCGGCGATAGGGACGTCGCGGGCGGTCAGGCCGAGGGTATTCGCGTATCCCGCCGCCGCGAGGTCGGCCCGGTAGCACCTGAGCTTCCGCGAAACCGCGAAGCCGTGGCCCTCGTAGAGCTTCCGAGCCGCCAGGTTGTTTTCCAGGACTTCCAGCGCGAAGCGGTCGATCCCGGCGTCCCGCATTTCCCGCAGGGCAGCTCCCAAAAGTTCCTTCCCGATTCCCCTGCTTTGGTAAGCCTGCCGGATGCCGGTCGCGACGTCGTACAATGACCGCTTGCCCTCCCGTTCCCGGTAACCGGTCAGGAGGAAGCCTACGAGCCGGTCGCCATCGAAATAGCCGAGGGAACGGTCCAGGCTGCAGCTCCGGTCCCGCATCATGTCCGAGAGCTGGGAGAGGCTCACGTCGGACCTTACCTCGTAAGTCGAAAACGCGTCGAGAAAGGCGTCGTGAATCTCGGCGGGGGAAACGCCGGATAAAGAGCGAATCATTCGATACCTCCGGGTACGCCGGGCGTAACCTGTTATGGTTGGGTCAGTCCCGTTTTTTTTCCTGCTTGTCCAGGTACATCCGCTGATCGGCTACCCGTAAAAGGTCTTCTTCCGTTTCCCCGTCCTCGGGGAACAGGGCATAACCGACGCTCACGTGGCCCCGTATCTCGGGGGGGTCGAACAGGAAGGGGGACTTCATCGCGTCGCCGATCCGGGCGATCAGGGTTTCCGCTCCCGCCCGGCCGTCGACCTGGGGAAGGAGGATCACGAACTCGTCCCCGCCCATGCGCGCGAGGGTATCGGAGTCCCGCATGAGGGACTGCAGACGTTCCGCTACGCCCCGGATAAGCAGGTCGCCCACCTCGTGGCCGTAAGCGTCATTTACGTCCTTGAAATCGTCGAGGTCCATGAAGAGCAGGGCCAGGGGTTCCCCGCCGCGCCGCGCCTGGGCGAGCGCCCTCTCGAGCCGCTCCTTCAGGAGGTACCGGTTGGGAAGCCGGGTCAGGTTATCGTGAAGGGCCATGAACCGTACCGCTTCCTCGGTTTCCTTCCGCTCGCTTATGTCGGCCAGCACGTTCAGGGTCGCCGGGGCGCCGTTCCAGCCGATAAGGACCCCGGTCATTTCGATCGGGCAACGGCTTCCGTCGGCCCTGACGAGCAGGCTTTCGTACTTGACGGGCGCGGGCCTGCCCTCGAGGCGGTTGATATGGTTCGTCAGCATGGTTCCCCGGTGTTCGGGGTCCACGAGGAGCAGAAAGGTCTCGAGGCCCAGGAGGGCGTCCTTGCCGTACCCGGTCAGGGCGCATACGCTCGGGTTCACGTAGGCGAATCTCCTGTTCTGCACCACGGCGATCCCGTCGTGGGCGTTGTCGATCAGCGAGCGAAAGGAAGCCTCGCTCTCCCGAAGCCTCCGGTTGAGCGCCTTCAGGGTCAGGTTGAACCTGTGCACCCTCCGGTAACGGAAGACGACCATGCTTATGACGACGCCCAGGGCTGCGAGTACTTTCCACAGGAGGGAATAGTCGAAGGGCTGCTCGTAAATGACGGAGATCCATTTGGCCTGGATTTCCTGGACGGCGTTCTTGTCGATGCTTCTTATGGCCTTGTCCAGGATGCCGAGAAGGACCGGGTCGTCGTTCCGGACCGCGATGCCGAGCTCCCAATTCCGCTCTACCCGCCCGGAAATCTTGAGGGAAGAGGAAAAGGACCGGGTGATCTCGTAGGCGATGGTCGTGAGATTGTCGATGAACCCGTAGGTCTCGCCCTTCTCGAGGGCCTCGAGGCCGGCGTATACCGTCTCGTACTCGACGATATCCATCTCGGGATATTCCGACTTCAGGACTTCCGTGAAGGCGTAATCCTTAACCATCCCGATCCGCTCGCGAATCACTTCCGGCAGGTCCGCGATAAAGGGCTTGTCCTTCGTGGTCGCGATAACCAGGGGGATGACGATGTAGGGGGTCGTGAAGTTCAGGTATTCGCTTCGTTCGGGGGTTTGCATGGCGAGGGCGAGGATGTCGCATTCCCGGGTCTCGGCCTTCGAGAGGGTTTCGCTCCAGCTAGCCGTCGGGACCAATTGAAAGGAGATTCCCGATTTCCTGGAGATCAGCTCGAGGTAATCCGCGCCCATTCCCACGTATTTGCCGTTCGAGATGGACTCGAAGGGCATCCAGTCCGGGTCCACGCACACCCTTACGGTCCCGTGCCGCGCGAGGTACTCTTTCTCTTCATTCGTAAAGTCGGGAAGGAAATCCGGCGAATCACCGCTCCCGGGGACTTCCTGGGCGGGGACGGGGGAACGCAGGAATAGTGCGAGCAAAATGAAGGCAAATGCCGGTTTGCGCATGCAGGGTCATCCTTGAATGGAGCTGAACCCGTCTGTGGGCCCATCTGGATCGCCGCGGGCGAACCCAGCCGGGGCGAAGGGTCCACCCTGCCATAATACCCCGTCGGCACCCTCGGTCGCAAGACTCGCGCCCCGGGAAAAATTACTATACCTGGCGAAACCTCAGCCGTAACGCCGGGGGCTCGTGCCGGTCACCCGTCGAAATGCCCGCGTGAAGGTTTCGACGTTCGCGTACCCCGTGCGCTCGGCGATTTCGTAGGTTTTCAGGTTCGTCTCCAGGAGGAGCTTTTTCGCCGCGTGGATCCGGGTCCGCGTAATGAAGTCCGTCACGTTCTCCCCGGTTTCGCGGGCGAACTCCCAGCTCAGGTGGTTCTTGCTCACCTCGCTGTATTCGGCGATCTCGGGCAGGCTCAAGGACGACTCGGCGAAGTGTTCCCGGATATAGCGCCGGGTGCGGATGACGATGCGGCTCGGCGCCTGGAACTCCGCGGCGCGGCGCGCGAAGGCCCCCGGGAATTCCGCCGCCGTCCCGACCGGCTCGCCGGAACGCCGCTCGAAGCCGATGTCCAGGTACGACCATGCCGCCTCGTAAAACGACTCGAAGGCCGCCTCGAGCCGGTCCGGATTTTCCATGATCGCGTAATAAAGGTCGAAGGAAGCCGCGCCCGAATCCCCCTCGGCGCGGGGAATGAAGTGGGCGAGGAGGTCTGCCACCGTGCGCTGGAAGTCGTAGAGCGATCCCTCGTAGCGGCGACGCACCAGGGGCATGTCCCCCGGGCGGATCGCGAGAAACGAAAAGGGCGCCGGCGCGGCGAAGGAACACGCCTCGAATTCCGCCCGGTCGGGAAGGATTCCTTCCGCGAGGCGGGCGAACAGCGCGCCCCGGGCCCGCTCGGACGAAGGGGGAAGCCGCGGGTGGGACTCCCCGGCCGCGGACTCGGCC
>QKCE01000105.1 GCA_003245785.1 Spirochaetales bacterium
AGTCTCGCCTCGAACCCCGCGGAAGCCCAGTCCCCCGAGGCCAGCAGCGCTATCGCCTTCTCGAGGGAACGCGATGCCGCGGCGGTATTTTCCGCCGCGAGGGGCAATCCCGCGAAAATGAGAAGGGCCGCGAACGCGAAGGGTACCGCGGCGAATCGGCGCGCCGGCCGGGGAATCAAGGTTTCGGCTCCTCCGGCGCGGGCTCTTCCGGGGCGGACTCCGCGGCCTTGGGGGCCTCGAGGGTCGGCGTCTCCGCCGGCGCGTCGTGGACCTTCGCGGGGGGAAGCCCCAGAAGGGCGCGGACCTCGGAATCGTCCAGGGTTTCCTGCTTGAGCAGGGCTTCGGTAAGGAGATCGAGCTCGTTGCGCCGCTCGGTGATGATCTTCTCGGCGGTCTTTCGCCCGTTATCGAGGACGCGCCGTATCGCCACGTCGATCGACTTGGCGGTTTCCTCGCTGTAATCCTTATGTCGGGCGATTTCCTTGCCGATGAAAATCGGCTCGTCCTCCTGGCCGTACGTGACTGGGCCCAGCTCCTCGGACATGCCGTACTCGCACACCATGCGCCGGGCTATCTCGGTAGCCTGCTGAAGGTCCGCCTTGGTGCCCGTCGTGGTCTCGCCGTACACGAGGCTCTCGGCGACGAAACCGCCGTAGCTTATGCAGATGCGGTCCGAAAGCCAGCCGCGGGTCCGGGAATAGGAATCGTTTTCCGGGAGGCTTATCGCGAGGCCAAGGGCCTGGCCGCGGGGCACTATCGTCACCTTGTGGAGGGGATCCGCGTCTTTCAGGTAATAATGGAGGAGCGCGTGGCCGGACTCGTGCACGGCGGTCATCCGACGGTCCTTCTCCGGCATCACGAGGGATCGCCTCGCCACGCCCATGAGCACCTTGTCCCGGGCTTCCTCGAAATCCTCGGCGTCGACCTTCGGTTTGTCCTTGCGCGCGGCGTAGAGGGCCGCCTCGTTTACCACGTTCGCCAGGTCCGCGCCGCTCATGCCGGGGGTCGCCCGGGCGAAGCGCTTCAGGTCCACTCCCTCGTCGAGGGGTATCTTGGCCGCGTGGATGCGGAGGATCGCCTCGCGCTCCTTGATGTCCGGCATGCCGACCACGACCTGCCGGTCGAAACGGCCGGGGCGAAGCAGGGCCGGATCGAGGACGTCCGGGCGGTTCGTGGCGGCGAGGATGATCACGCCGTCCTTCGTCTCGAAGCCGTCCATTTCCACGAGCATCTGGTTGAGGGTCTGCTCGCGCTCGTCGTGTCCGCCGCCGTAGCCCGCGCCGCGGGTCCTTCCGACGGCGTCGAGTTCGTCGATGAAGATAATGCACGGGGCGTTCTTGCGGCCCTGGTCGAAAAGGTCGCGCACGCGGCTCGCGCCGACGCCCACGAACATTTCCACGAAGTCGCTGCCCGAGATGTTGAAATAGGCCACGTTGGCCTCGCCGGCCACGGCGCGGGCGAGCATTGTCTTGCCCGTACCGGGCATGCCGACGAGAAGCACGCCCTTGGGAATCCTCGCGCCCATCTTCACGAATTTCTGGGGGTTTCTGAGGAACTCGACCACCTCCTGCAGCTCGTGCTTAGCCTCTTCCTGTCCCGCTACGTCGGCGAAGGAGATTTTCTTGGTGCCCTCGTAACGGTGGGCCTGGCTCTTGCCGAACTGGAAGGCCCGGTTTCCCTGGCCCTGGCTTTGCCGCATCATGATGAAAAGGAACACGATGATGATGATCGAGGGCGCGAACTGGAGCACGTAATACCAGACGGAAACGCCGGTCTCGCCGCCGGTAACCCGGACGTCGTGAGTCGCGAGAAGCTCCATGAGGGTCGGGTCATCGTAAGGTATATAAGTATAAAAGAGGCCGTCCTCGTTCTGCACGTCCCGGAGCACGCCGCGGATCTTCTGGTTGTCCATGATCTTCACCGAGTCGATCTGGTTCATGTTCACCCTGGTTACGAACTCGGTGTATGAGATCTCGGTGCCGGTCTTGTTCCCCGTGCCCGAGAAAAGCACGAACAGGAAGGTCACGAGAATGACGAGAAAGAAAATCAGCCCGAACCGGCCGGACGCGTTGGACGGGCCCGGGGCGGAAGGCTTGTTTTTACCGTTGAAATCTGCCATGAAATCCCCAATATCAAAAGGTTAGGTCCGGATACCCGAAGGGCTTTCCGTACGCGGCGCGCAATTCGCCGTCCAGCTCCACGAGGGGTATCCGGTCTCTCAGCGACTCGGGAACGGCCCATTCGTTGTATATTTTTTTTAGCGCCGCGCCGTTCTTGCCGTCGGCGAGGTCGCCGGGAAGCCGGGAACGAAGAGCGAGCGGGAGGGGCCAGGGCCCGAAATTCCCGCCGATAAACGCCGCCTCGGCGGATCCCGTCACCTCGACTTTCCCGAAGGGTAAATCGAAGAAACCGGTTGACGCTATATATACAAGGTATCCGCTTTTCCGGAAATGCACAATATCGGGCCCGAAAAAAACGGTATCCCCCGCCCTCTCGAACCGGAGGCCCGCGCCGCAAAGGAGCGCGCTTTCCCGTTCCGCAACCACTCGCCGGAGAAACGGGAAGGGGATTCGCCGCCCAACGCCCAGCGCGTTCAGGCCGTCCCGCAGGGCCCTGTGGGCGAGGGCGGGATGCAGGCCCTCGAAGCGGCTTCGGTCGCCGCGAAGGCGGCCCCCCTCGGAAACCCAGGAAAAGTCGAGGGCCAGGCGGCAAAAGGATTCGTCCAGGGCGGCCCGTTCCGCCGCCGCGGCGACACCCCTCGCCCAGCCGGGAAACTCGGATTCAAGCAGGGGCACGAGGGAGGCCCGTACCCGGTTTCGCAAGTACCGCGGGTCGGCGTTCGTAGGGTCCTCGCGCCAGGAAAGCCCGCGGTCGCGCAAGTACCCCACGAGATCGGTTTTCCCGAGCCCCAGGAGGGGACGGGCCACGTTTCCGGCCACGGGCCGTATCCCCGCGAGGGACGAACCCGAAGAGCCCTGTATAAACCGCATCAATACAGTTTCGAGGAAGTCGTTCCGGGTATGGCCGGTGAGGCTCCAGTCCGCGCCGGTTTCTCCCGCCCGGCGGCGAAGGGCCGCGTACCGGAGGTGCCTCGCGGCGTCTTCCGGCCCCCCTCCCCTCCTCCCGGCCTCCCGGTCGAGGGCGCCCGGTTCAAGGTCTATCCGGACGCATGGAACCGGTGGAGAAAGGGAGGCGCAGAGGGAAAGGGCGAAGTCGGCGTCGGCCTCGCTCGAGCCGTCGGTTCTCATGCCGTGCTGGACGGTAACGGCCTCGAGCGTGAAGCCGAGCCTCGGGGAAAGGGCCGAAAGGACTGCGACGAGGGCGACCGAATCCGCCCCGCCCGAAAGGGCGGCCAAAAGCCTCTTTCCGGAAACTCCCCCGGGAAGGCTTTCGAGGAATTCGGCGGTTACCCGCTCGGGTTCCGGGACGTGGGGTCCCGGGGACTCTTTTCGCTTCTCCAATTTCGTTTCCCCGCAGGATAAAAAAAACGGCCCCTTTCGGGGCCGTCATTCGCTGCCTTATTGGGCTGCGGGAGCCTCTTCGGAGGCGGCGGCGGGAATCTCCGCCTTGGTGAACTTGAGCGTCGCGAGGGTCGCGTCGCCGGAAGTGTGAATCTTCACCTTGTCGCCGAGCTTCAGGTCGCGCACGTGGATGGAGTGCTTGAGCTCGAGGTTTGACACGTCCACGAGACAGCGCTCGGGGAGGTCGCGGGGCAGGCACTCGACCACGATATCGGTGATCCCGCTCTCGAGGATGCCGCCCAGGCGGATTCCCGCGGGGGAACCGGTAAGGCGGACCGGGATCTTGGTGTGGAGGGGCTTCGCCGGGTCTACGGCGTAGAAATCCACGTGACCCACGCGGTCGGTGATGATGTTGTACTGAATGTCCTTCACGAAGGCGATGTGGTCGTCCTTGCCGTCGAGCTTGAGGTCGATCAGGGTACTCTCGGTGATGAGATGGTAAATCTTGGAGAATTCCTTCTCGTCGATGTCGATGATGGTCGCTTCGCCCTTGCTGTCGTACATGACGGCGGGAAGACGTCCCTCTCTGCGCATGCGGCGCGCGGCGCCCTTACCGGTAGCGGTACGGGTATTGCCGTTGATGATTTTCTGTTCCTTCATAAAGGAGCTCCTTGATGTCCTTTCCCTCCCGCACGGATTTTCTCCAGCGGTCTGAAAAAGACAGTTTTGGAACCGTCTCGGGCGTTATCGCCTTAACCGGTTCTTTTAAGCTGGGACGGCAGGATTCGAACCTGCGAGTGACGGTACCAAAAACCGTTGTCTTACCGCTTGACGACGTCCCAAAGAAAGCATATCGAAGCAGCTGGCGGGGCGCCGGTACTGGCCCTTGGGCCCGTGAACCTAAAGGTCCCCCGGATCGGCCGCCACTGATTCTTCTATATTCCCCGCCTCGAACTCCTCCAGGACCCGGTCTTGAAGCTTGGTCCTGAAGTCGGGGCAGATAGGATGCGCTACATCCTTGTATTCGCCGGTACGTATCTTCCTGCTGGGCATGGCGATGAACATCCCGGTTTTTCCTTCGATGATCTTGACGTTATGGATCACGAAGCAGTTGTCGAAGGTTACGGTCACGTATGCCTTGAGCTTGCCTTCCGTCGTAACCTTTCTGATGCGGATATCGGTAATCTCCATACTTTTGTCTCCTTGAACCTTCACCGACCCAAGCAGCTCGGTGGATGATTCCTTTGCAGTAGAAGGACCGGGACAAAAAACCCGTACCTAATTGTACTACCGCATCGTTCAGGACGCAAGCAAAAGAAAATCGACGCAAATCCTCCATTTTTTCGCAAGGATGCCCCTTGCGAAGGCTGCCTTGCCGGGGTCCCCGTAAATTCCGAAAACAGCCGAGCCCGATCCGCTCATTTCGGCGAAATCGGCGCCGGTTTTTCGTATATCCGCCAGGGCCTCGACGACTTCAGGCAAGGCCTCCGTCACCGGTCCCGTAAAGCTGTTCGCGAACCGCCATTCCCCGGGGCTCCTTCGGTACATCGCCTCAAGGTCGCCTAACCGAAGGCCCAGGGCAGGATCGCCCTTTCCCGCGGAATTCCACGCGTCGACCAGGCCGTACGCCCGGGGAGTCGAACTGTGAACGCCGGGCCACACGAGCACTCCCGAGAGGTCGTCTCTCGGGACTATCGGCTCGACCCGTTCGCCCCGCCCGCTCACGAGGGCGGCGCCGCCGCGCACGAAAAAAGGTACGTCGCTCCCGATCCCCGCGGCCAGCTCCAGGAAATCCCCTTCGGAGAGTCCCGTACGGAAAAGGCCGTCGAGGGCCCGCAAGGCCGCCGCGCCGTCGGAAGAACCGCCGCCGAGTCCCGCGCCGGAGGGTATCCGCTTGTCCAGGACGAAGGAAACGCCCGCGGATACGCCGGTCTTGGCCCGAAAAAGCTCGGCCGCCCGGGTCAGGGTATTCCGCGCCGGAAGTTCCATGGCGCCGCACGTGACTACGCATGCCTCCCGACGGGGAATTTCCTTTACGGTAAGCGCGTCGGCGAGCGAAACGGCTTGAAAGAGGCTCTCGATCGAGTGGAACCCGTCGGGCCTCAAACCCGTTACCGCGAGGTGGAAATTCAGCTTGCAGGGAGCGAAAATCTGAACGGAATTCTCCATGGCAACCGGAACCGATTATGCAGAAAACGCCGATTTTTGTCAAAGGAGGGACCCGCGAAATCGACGTTTTTTTTGAGCGCGGATAGTTGACAGAACCGAAGCGTCTCAATTATGTTTCAAAGGACACGAGAATTGTGCCCCAAGGCATACCTATAAGGACGGACGGAAAGGCGAATGCTTACCAACATTGAACTGGAGATTACTTCATCTCGGCGCTCATACGCGTTCCAGGACGCGTACGACGATTATGAGGACGACGATTTCGACGACGATTCGGAAGAAGGTTTCGACGAGTATGAAGGAGACGACTTTGACGACGAATCCGAGGACGATTTCGACGATTTCGACGACGAAGGCGACTTCAGCGACGAGGACGATGATTTCGATTACGAAGAGGATGATGACGACGATCTCGAATACGACGATTTTGACGAGTAATCAAGCCGCCTCGCAAGAAAAAACGCCTGTTCCCCGCGGAAACAGGCGTTTTTCTTTTTTATCCCGGTCAAATCCGGCCCTTACCACTCCCCTTCGCCTTCTTTCATGAGGTCCGGCGCGCCGAACCACAGCTTTTCGAGATCGTAGAAAGCCCGGGCGGGCGGGGTCATCAGGTGAACCACGATGTCTCCGAGATCGATGAGGGTCCAATCCTCGCCGTCGGCGCTCTTTCTCCTCGTGGGACGCACTGCCAGGCCGAGTTCCTTGAGCGCCTCATGCACGTGCCGCTGCAGGCCCTTCGAATGGGTCGAGCTCGACACGGTGGCGATGACGAAAAAGTCGGCCCACGAATTGCGGCCCCTCACGTCCAGCACCATAACTCCGTCGCCCTTGTGGTCGGCAATCAGGGTGCCCAGCTTTTTCGCCGCGTCCTCGACCATCTTGTATCTGTCCATATCAGTTCCGCTCCTTGTCATCTCACGTATCGGCCGTCAAAATCCTTGCCCAGGATCACGGTAAAGTCCATCACCGCCTCGGTGGCATAGTCGCCCGGCTCCGCGGGCTGTACGTCCGTCTGCTGTATATTTTCACACTGGATCACCTTGGCGACCGCCTGGGCCACCGAGGAATTCCCGATGCGGTCCACGATAACCGTCTTGTCGTATTCGCTCCCTTCCGCGTTCCCCACCCGTACCACGTCGTATCCGAAGCTCTGATACAGCTCCGAGGTATTGTGCGCGAGGCCCTGGGTCTTCGTGCCGTTCAGGATTTCCAGGGCGTAAATCCGCTCCTGAACCGTCATGTCCTTCGAGGTGAGTCCCGCGATGGTCTGCCGCACGATATCCTTGAGGAGCTGGCCGTCGTAAAACGGAAAGAGAAGGGATTGCCCGTCCACTTCCCGGTACGAGCCGGTTACCCGCTGGGGTACCAGGCGTTCGGAGTCCAGGTTCGAGAGTTGGGCGAGCAGCTCCGGCAGGGACGCGTCCGGCACGTTGCATTTCACAATCGAGCGTATGACGGGAAAATAACGGCTTTTGAAAATGCCCGGCGCCGAATCCCCTAGGGCGCCGAAAAAAGCCAGGACCGCCCGTTGCCTGCGTTCCGCCCCGTCGTCGTCGCCGGCGGAATCGGAAGACGGGTCCGCGTAGGTCACGTAGGTCCGCAGCTTGTCGCCGTCGAGGGTGATCGCGCCGGAAGGAAGAAGCACCCGGGTCCCGTTTTCCGCGGTGAAGTCGACCGGCGTCGGTATGAACACGTTGAACCCCCCGAGAAGGTCCGCGAGTCGGGTAAAGCCGTCGAGCCTGATCGTCAGGTAAAAGGGTACTTCGATGCCGGTCAGGGTTTCGAGCTCCTTCTTGTAGGCGTCGATTCCCCTTTCCGCGAACACCGCGTCTATCCGGTCCACCCGTCCCAGGGAATCGAGGATCAGACCCGTTTCCCCGGGTATGTCGAACATGGCCGCCCGCTTGCTCGCCGGATAGAAGGCGATGATGTGGGTCGACAGGGGCTTACCCCCGTCCTCGAGGACGACCAGCGCCTTGAGGAGCTTGTCGCCCGAGAGGGCTTCCTTCACCGGGTCGGAACGCATGGCGAAAAAAAAGATCGCCGAGGTGGCCACGAGGACGAGAAGTATGACCACGAGAAAGATGATGTTTTTGTCAAGGCGCCTGGTTCGCATTACGGGACACGCCCTCCTGGTTGCTTCGTTGTTTTTTTGGGCCTATTTCGCGGGCACCGGCCCCTTGAGGCTCGCGAGCATTTCCCGGGTCACGGGAGATACCGACTTCCCCCGGGAATCGAGGTAGGCGATATTGAGCTCAAGCACCATCGCCGTCATCCCGTCGAGGTCGGCCCGATGCAGGCGCTCGAGCCACTCGGGGTCGAGGCCCGTGCGACCGGGTTCCACCTTGTCGGCGACGAAAATGATTTTCCCGAGGGCGTCCATGCCGGGGGCGCCGAAGGTATGGTGACGGACCGCGTCGAGAACGGAACGGTCGGTTACGCCGAAATCGGACTCGAGCAGTATCGCGGCGGCCCTGCCGTGCAGGAGCGAGGGCTTTTTTTCCTCGACTTCCACGATCGGTTGCCCGTCGCGAAGGGCCATGGCGAGAAGCCATCGTTCCCTTCCCGACTTGCACATGTCATGGGCGATCCCGGCGAGATACCCTTCCACCGGGTCGACGCCGAATCGGACGCACATGTCCCGGGCCATCGTCGCGACGCGGAGCGAGTGGTCGTAACGCGGGGGAGCGAGGACCCCAAGGGCGTATAGGTTGACCTTTTCGGTCACAGACTCAAGTTCTTCGAGTGTCATAGAGCCCATGACCTTCAATATAGCCGTATACCGGTTCGGGGACAAGGTAACGCCAGCTTTTTCCCTCCGCGATGCGGCGCCGTATTCCGCTGGACGAAATGGGCAGCGGGTCGTTTTCCAGAAAGACGCAGGGATAGGGAAAGTCGCGCGTCGCGGCCCCTGCCCCGCGGTCCGGCGAATCCGGCGGGCGCCGCGCGAGGACGATGTCGGCGATCCGCGCGATCTCCCCCGCCCGCCTCCATTTCGTGAAACCCGGGGCCAGGTCGGCTCCTATCACGAGGCCCACCTTTCCCTCGATATCGCGGAAAACCGACTGCAGGTATTCGAGGGTATCTATGGTCCAGGACACGCCGCCCCGGTCCAGCTCGCAGGAGTCCACGGAAAGCCAGGGAACTCCCGCCGCGGCGAGCTCGAGCATCGCGAGGCGGTCTTCGGCGGAAGCGTCGCCCGAGAGGGCCTTGTGCGGCGGCGAGGCCGCGGGTATGAGGACGATCCGGTCGTAACCGAGGGCGCAACGCACCTCGTCGGCCAGGGCGAGGTGCCCCGTATGCACCGGGTTGAAGGAGCCGCCGATGACGGCTAGCCTCACTTTCTCTTACCCCGCTTTTTCCGGTTAAGGCTCACCGTCGCGCCGAAATCGTCGCCGGACGGGGTATCCTCCCCGTAATCGGGTTCCTCGAGCTCGGCCTTCATGAAGTCGGGAACTTCCGGGGCCTGGTTACGGATTCCGCCGATACCGGAGCCTTCGCCAACGGGACCGGCCTGGGCGGCCATTTCGTTCACCATGCGGATGAACGCGTCGCGCACCTCGTCCAGGTGCCACCGGCTGTGTACCGAAATGCCGTAGACCGTGATCTCCGGGTGGCTTTCCGCGAACCGCGCGCGTAGTTCCGCGAGGCGCTCGTCCGCGCCGGGCAAGTCCAGCTTGTTGGCGATGACGACCCGTTCCTTGGCGGCGAGTTCTTCCGAAAAGTTCGCGAGCTCGGCCTGGAGCTTATCGTAAGACTCGAGGTAGCCGTCGTCCGAAAGGTCGATCATGAACGCGAGGCCCGCGGAACGGGATATATGCTTGAGAAACCGGATGCCGAGCCCGAGCCCTTCGGAAGCGCCTTCGATAATCCCGGGAATGTCCGCCAGGATGATGTCCTGTTCGTCGTCGACCCGGAGAACCCCGAGGTTCGGGATCTTCGTGGTAAACGGATAGGGAGCGATCTTCGGCCGGGCATTGGTGAAATGGTCGAGAAGCG
The DNA here is from genome assembly GCA_003245785.1 of Spirochaetales bacterium. Taxonomy (GTDB): domain Bacteria; phylum Spirochaetota; class Spirochaetia; order Treponematales; family Treponemataceae; genus Teretinema. The sequence goes on from QKCE01000105.1 coordinate 9,630, forward strand.
ACGACTTACCCGCGTTCGGGAAGCCGACGAAACCGATGTCGGCGATTATGTTCAGTTCCACCCGCAAGCGGCGGGTTTCGCCTTCCTGGCCGGGAAGCGCGGTACGGGGAGCCTGGTTGGTCGGTCCCTTGAAATGCACGTTCCCCCAGCCGCCGTTGCCCCCCTTCAGGAACACGAGGCGGCCTTCGTCCTCAAGCCCGAAATCGTGAACGAGTTCCCCGGTATCCGCGTCGCGGAGAAGGCAACCCGGGGGAAGGGAAATGACGCAATCCTCGCCGTCCTTACCGAACCGCTTGCTGCCCTCCCCGTCGCCGCCGGTTTTGCCCTTGAAGGTTTGGCGATAGCGAAGGTTCGCGAGGGTACGCATATTGCGCTTCACCTCGAAGATGACGTCGCCGCCGCGCCCGCCGTCGCCGCCGGAGGGGCCGCCGTTCGGGATGTATTTTTCGCGGCGGAAGGCTATGCATCCGTTTCCGCCCTTGCCGGAAGTCACCGTAATCAGCGCCTCGTCAGCGAATTTAACCATAATAAAACTCCAGACGGAACCCGCCCGCCGCGTGCGGCGGGAAGTCCCGTAACGATAAAAAAAGCCGGCAGTGATTCCGCCGGCTTTTCGTTCGTCTTGCCTTTTCGCGCCGGCATTCCGGCATGGCCGGGGAACCGTTTTCCGGCCCCGCGGGCGCCCGGTTTTCCCGGCGTACCAGGATCAAGCCTCGGCGGACTCGATCGAGGCGAGGCGGCGACCCTTGCGCTCGTGGTACTTCACGACGCCGTCGGCGGTCGCGAAGAGGGTATCGTCCTTCCCGCATCCGACGTTGTCGCCGGGATGGATCTTGGTACCCCGCTGGCGCACCAGGATGGAACCCGCGGAGACGGTCTGACCGCCGTATACCTTCACTCCGAGATACTTCGGATTCGAATCGCGGCCGTTTTTGGCACCGCTACCACCTTTTTTGCGTCCCATATCAATCCTCCAACAGTTTGTTCGATCTGTTAACTCGTTTTTTCCGCCGCGAGGGAGACGGCTCCGGGATACTCCCGGGCCAGCGATCCGATTCCCTCTACGAGAAATCGCCCCGCGTAGCGGAGAAGCGGAAGATCCGCTTCGCTGTGGGCCGTCACGCGGAACGAAAGGGTTCCGCGGCCGGCCGAATCGGCGACGACCGAGGGTCCGGATCCGGGAT
>QKCE01000097.1 GCA_003245785.1 Spirochaetales bacterium
AACGTTTTCCAGTGCGGTCAGCACCGGGATAAGGTTGTAGGCCTGGAAGATGAAGCCGATGGTACGCCTCCGAAGGATGGCCAGCTCGTCGCGCTTCATGTCGGCCACGTCGGCGCCGCACACGCTGATAGTCCCGGAGGTCGGCGCGTCCAGGCAGCCGACCAGGTGCAGGAAGGTGGACTTCCCGCTGCCCGAAGGCCCCGCGATGGCGGTGAATTCCCCTGCTTCCACGTTTATGGTTACGCCGCGCAGGGCGTTCACTGTTATCCCGTTCAGCTGATAATCCTTGACGAGTTCGGCCGTCGATATAACGCTCATTTCGTTTCCTCCCCGGAATCCTCCGGTACGCCGGCATCGGTTCGCGCCGGGTTCTTGCCATTGCCGTCCTTGCGGGCGGCTTTCTCTTTCGCTTCCATCTTTCCGAGGGCCTGGAGGCCGAAAAGGTCCTTGCCTTCCAGCTTTTCGGTGATCGAATTGGGCACGAGCATCATGGAGTTCCCCGAGGCGAGGCCCTCGTTCAGGATCGCGAGGTTCTTCAGGGTCATGGCCGTCGGGTTAGCGTCGTAAATCCTCGCCGCCTCCCCGTACTTGCGGGCAACTTCCACCTCGGCCTCGGCGAGAAGCACGCGTCCGCGCTTCTCCCGTTCCGCCTGGGCCACCCGGCTCAGGGAAACCTGGAGGCTTTCCGGTATCTGTATGTCCGTAATCTCGATATGCTGGACCGTGATTCCCCACTCCGTCGTCTTCGCGTCCACCTCGGCCCGGATTATTTCCTCGATATGTTCGTTCTCGCCGAGGAATACCGAAAGGTCATGGCGGCTTACCGCGCTCCGGAGGGCGGTCTTCGCCGAGAGGATCACCGCGTCGCGATAGTCCTCGACTTCGCAGATGGCCTTTTCCGCGTCCCACACGAGCCAGAAGCAGAGGGCGTCGACCGTGACGGTGACGGAATCGCGGGTAAGGGTCGTTTCGGCCGAAAAGTCGCTCACCCGGATGCGGAGGTCCACTACCTCGGCGACCCGGTCCGCGAAGGGGGTAAGGAAGAAGATGCCCGGACCGCGCACCCGGTGGAACTTGCCGAAACGGAGGATTATCGCCCGCTCCCATTCCTCCATCTTCTGGATCGACGGCACCGCGAGGGCGCCCGTCACGAGGAAGGCGACGGGCAGCATGGGGGCGAAGCCGGGAACCAGGAATACCGCGAGCACCAGGAGCGGGAGCGTCGCGAGGGCGAAAAGCCAACGGGGAAGCACGGCCATCAGGGCGAGGACAAGGAGGGGCGCGCCGAGATACACGGCGACCGCGACGGGATCGAGGTCCCCGTCGTAGCGGAAGAGCCAGGCGAGGCCCGCGACGAGGACGAAGGCGAAGAGCACCACGCCTTCGGGGGTTATGCGGTAATCCTTTCGGGCCTGCCGGAAGGGGCTCGCCCTCACGAGGGGTTCCTTGCCGTTTTTTTTCTTGTCCCAAATCATGGTTCTTTCCTCCCTGATACTTTCACCGGCTCCGGAACAGGTCCGGAATGTCGGAACGCGGAACGCCCAAGGCCTCGAGCTCCCGGACGCAGCGGGCGACCGTCTCGTCGATCCGGGCGAGACGTTCGTCGTCGTCACCGCCAAGGGCCGAAGACACGAAGGTACCGCTCCCCACCTGGGTTTTTACGAGTCCCCGGAATTCAAGCTCGGCGTAGGCCTTCGCGATGGTGTTGGGGTTCATCTTGAGCTCGATCGCGAGGGACCGGATCGTGGGAAGCCGGTCGCCCGGCTTCATCCGCCCCGAAACTATGGCGCGCTCGATCTCCAGTATGATCTGGCGATAAAACGCGACCCCCGAGGCCTCGTCGAGAACGGGTACGAATTTTCGATCCCCACTTGTACTACTCATCTAGTACAATCGTAATTGTACTAGTACAATATGTCAATAGACGGGAACCGGAAAAACACTTAAAATGATAGCGGATTTCCGTCCCGACGCGAACGATCGGGGCCAATCGAGGAGGATTTCGCCATGTTTGAGGGTATTTCCAACGCAGATCCCGTGCTTCTCGCCCTGTTCGCCGGGCTATTTACCTGGGGCGTGACCGCCCTCGGCGCGGCGCTGGTGTTCTTTTTCAAGTCGATCGACCAAAAAGTGCTGAACGCGATGCTGGGCTTCGCCTCGGGCATCATGATCGCGGCGAGCTTTTGGTCCCTTCTCAATCCCGCAATAGAAATGGCCTCGCAAGCGGGGAAGAACCCCCTCTACCCGGCGGTGTTCGGCTTCCTCGGGGGAGGGCTCTTCCTCTTCCTGGTGGACCGGATCCTGCCCCACCTCCATATCGGCCTCGAGCGCGACCAGGCGGAAGGCATCAAGACATCGTGGCAGCGCAGCGTCCTCCTGGTCCTCGCCATCACCATGCACAATATCCCGGAAGGACTCGCGGTAGGCGTCGCCTTCGGCGCCCTCGGCGACGCGGTCCGGGGAGAAGCCGCGGGATTCGCGACCTTCGGCGGCGCGGTTGCCCTCGCCCTGGGTATCGGCATCCAGAACTTCCCCGAGGGGGCGGCGGTTTCGATTCCCCTCCGGAGGGAAGGCATGAGCCGGCTGAAGTGCTTTTGGTACGGCCAGGCTTCCGGCGTGGTGGAGCCCGTCGCGGCGGTGCTCGGCGCCCTCCTCGTGGTGCTCATCCAGCCGGTCCTGCCCTACGCCCTCGCCTTCGCCGCGGGCGCCATGATCTACGTGGTTGTGGAAGAGTTGATCCCCGAGGCCCAGCACCACGGAAGCTCCGACTTCTCGACCATCGGCGCCATGCTCGGCTTCGCGGTCATGATGCTCCTCGACGTGGCGTTGGGGTGATGGGGAACGCGGAGGTAAGGAATTGGATACGCG
>QKCE01000231.1 GCA_003245785.1 Spirochaetales bacterium
AGCCGTTCGTAGGACGGCGAAGTTTCGAGGCATTGAGCCAACGCAGCCGTTCGTAGGACGGCGAAGTTTCGAGGCATTGAGCCAACGCAGCCGTTCGTAGGACGGCGAAGTGTCGAGGCATTGAGCCAACGCAGCCGTTCGTAGGACGGCGAAGTTTCGAGGAGTATGTATGAATCCCGCAACGCTGAAAGGACGGTCACTCGTCAACTGGAAGGACTGGACTCCCGAGGAGATCCGGTATTTGCTCGAACTTTCCCATACCGCGAAAAAGGCTTCCCATAATCGCGACGTCCATCAGCGTTTTCTGGGCAAAACCCTCGCGATGATCTTCGAAAAACGCTCCACCCGAACCCGTTGCGCCTTCGAGACGGCTTTCGGCGAGGAAGGCGGCCACCCGGTATTCCTTTCAACCCAGGATATCCAACTCGGGGCCAAGGAATCCATAGAAGATACCGCAAGGGTGCTGGGCCGCATGTTCTCGGCGATCGAATTCCGGGGTTACAACCAGGATACGGTGGAAATCCTCGCGGCGAAATCCGGAATTCCGGTCTATAACGGTCTTACCGACGACTATCACCCTACCCAGGCTCTCGCTGACGTGATGACCCTGGAAGAAGCCTTCGGGAAACTGGAAGGCAGGACCATGTGCTTCGTCGGGGACGGTCGGAATAACGTGGTACGCTCGCTCCTCATCATTTCGGCGAAGCTCGGTCTGAACCTGACCGTGGTATCGCCGAAAAAACTCTTCCCCGAGCAGGCTATCCTGGACGAGGTCGCAGGGTGGGCCGTACAATCCGGCGCGAAAATCGCGGTGTCGGAGGATCTCGACGCGGTTAAGGGCGCGGATTGCGTGTATACCGACGTGTGGGTCTCCATGGGCGAGGAAAGTTACAGCGAGGAACGCCGGAGACTTCTTTTCCCCTACCAGGTTAACGCGGCCCTCATGGCCCGTACCGAGAATCCCGCGGTCATCTTCATGCACTGCCTGCCCGCGGTCAAGGGCCAGGAAGTCAGCATCGACGTGATAGAAAGCCCTTCGAGCCGGGTTTGGGACCAGGCGGAGAACCGTAAACATACGATAAAAGCAATAATGCTTGCAACTTTGTAATCGCCGGTTATATAATTATTGAAGATTCAGGAGGTTCCTCGATGAAGAAAGCGGTGCTTCTGCTAGTTTCGTTCATGTTGGTCTTCTCGTTCGTCGCGGCGTTACCGGCAGCGGCCGAAGAATCGGACATGTATTACGTAAACGTCCAGATTCTCAAGATATTTCCCCTTCACGAGGGATATTACGTAATTTACCGCCGCGCGGGCCTGAAAACCGGCGAGGCGTACATACCGAACGCCTGGCTCGACCGAAGGGACCAACGGGCGGTACTGAACCTTACGAATAACAGCGTTTCGCCCTATCTATCCATAGTGTACAGGAACGGGGAATTTGACCACGTCAGGATAATGGCTTCCAAGGATCTCCAGAATCCGACGTGGGGAACGATGGTCGAAAGGTCCGATCAACCCGACAAGTTCAAGATCGAAAAACTCGATCTGCAATTTTAGAAGAAAAGGAACGATTACACAGCAACCATGATGTCAGTCCCGTCAATCCAGAAAGCCATCTGCGGGGAACGCCTCGACGGATGGCTTTTTTGCAATTTCGCCCATCGCGACCGTCTTACCGACGAAATTCTCGGCCTAAAGGCCGATCACGTTTCCTCGCGCCGCTGGTTCTACCTCGTGCCGAGCGAGGGAAATCCCCTGAAAATCGTTCACGCGATCGAGAAAGGACTTCTCGAATCGCTCCCCGGCGACACGGTCGTGTATGCCTCCCGGGCCGAGCTCGAATCCGCCCTTACCGTGGTGGCCGGGAAAAAACTCGCCGTATTGGTAGACCCCTATATCCAGGTGCTTTCGACGATGGACGCCGCATCCCTCGCCCTGGCGACGGCCAGCGGGGCCGAATGCGTTACCGCTGCCCCGGTGATACAGCGCGTAAAGGGCATTTTGGACGCCCGGGGGATCGCCTCCCACGAGGAAGCGGCGGGCCATCTGTACCGCATAGTTCACGAATGCTGGGATATGGTACGCGACGCCTTCGCTTCCGGAAAGGCAATTCGCGAGGGCGACGTCCTCGCGGCAATGCTCGACAAGCTCGCCGCCGCGGGACTCGTCACCGACCATCCGCCCATCGTGGCCGCCGGCGCGGCCGCGGGAGACCCCCACTACGAGGTCCAAGGCGACGGAAATCCCATCCTGGCCGGCGACGTGCTCCAATTCGATATTTGGGCGAAAAAGCCCGACGGAGTCTTCGCGGACATTTCCTGGGTGGGATATTGCGGCACGACGCCGCCCGCGGAAACCGCGAAACGGTTCTCGAACCTTCTCGCCGCCCGGGACGTCGTGAAGCCCGCCATAGAACGGGCTTTCGCCGCGGGTAATCCCGTGACGGGTTCCGAACTGGACGCTCAGGTGCGCGCCCGCCTCCTCGAGAGCTTCCCCCCCGAGGCGATCCGCCACCGAACCGGCCACGGTATCGATACGGACTGCCACGGTTCCGGGGTAAATCTCGATTCCGTAGAGTTTCCCGACCGCAGGCTTTTGCTCGAGGGGAGCTGTTTTTCCGTGGAACCGGGGGTGTATTTCGAGGATTGCGGATTCCGGACCGAAATAGATATATACATAAAAGACGGACGTCCCGTGATTTCCGGGGCCGAGATACAGCGCGAGCTTCTCACGCTGTCGTCCGTGTGACCCAGTTATTCCGCAAGGAGAAGCCATGATCGCCGTACCGGAACGTCTTTTGCAGTTTATCAAAGAACACGACTCCTTCGTTATCGCGGGACACAAGGAGCCTGACGGGGACTGCATCG
>QKCE01000335.1 GCA_003245785.1 Spirochaetales bacterium
TTCGATAACCGCGCGGACGGTTTCCTGCTCGTTCCGGATCTTCTGGGCGTTCACGATGGCCGAATATTTGAGGATGACGCCGTCCTTCTCGAGCTGCGCGATGATCTCCTTGACCTCCGCGACGGGTTTCCGGGTCATTGCCGCGATTTCCTCCGCCGTAAGGCGCGCGTCGTTCTGTAAAAGGTCAAGAATCTCCTGCATATGCATCCCCCTTGAAGCGTGTTCTATGCAATCGAGTGCATAAATATACAAAAATCACTATATCATACCGAGGGAAAATGTCCATAGCCAAGCCGGGGGAACGGTCCGCCCAAGCCCGAAACCCTTTTCGGCATAGAAATTTCCTTCCGATTATGGCATGATTCACCAACCAGAGATATCCGGAGGAACCACTGTGAACAAGTCCGTGCACCGTCTTTTCGTCGAGCGGAAGGAAGGCTTCGAGAACGAAGCGAAACGAGCCCTCGCCGAACTGAAAGGCTTCGTCGGAATAACCGCGCTGGAGGGTCTCCGGTACGTCAACCGTTACGATATCGAGGGAATCGGCGACGAGGCTCTCGACGCGGCGGCAAAGCAGATATTCTCCGAACCCCAGAGCGACGGGGTGCGGCCGGAGTCACTTGAGGTCTCGGCGGACGAGACGGTCATCGCCATCGAGTACCTGCCGGGTCAATACGACCAGCGCGCCGACTCGGCCGAGCAATGCCTGGCCCTCCTCGTCGGGGGAGCCGACAAGCCGACGGTCCGTTGCGCGCGGCTTTTCATCCTGAAGGGCGCGCTTTCCGCCGACGATCTCGAGCGGGCCCGGAACTACCTCATCAACCCCGTCGATTCCCGCGAGGCGAAAGCCGAAAAGCCCGCCTCCCTCGCGATGGCCACCGGCGAGGGCGAGCCCGTAGGCACTGTCGCGGGCTTCATCGGCCTCGACGCCGAGGCTCTCGCTGCCTGGCACGGGAGCGCGGGACTCGCGATGGACCTCGCCGACGCCGCCTTCCTGCAAGCCTACTTCCGTAAGGAAGGCCGAGACCCGACGGAAACCGAAATCCGGGTGCTCGACACCTACTGGTCCGACCACTGCCGCCACACCACCTTCAATACGGTGCTTGAAAAGGTTGAAATCGCCGAAGGCCCCTGGGCCGCGACCTTCCGGAAGGCCCTCGACTCCTACTCCGGCCTTCGGGCGGAAATATACGCCGGGCGGAACGACAAGCCCGTCACGCTGATGGACATGGCGGTCATCGGCGCCAAGGCCCTCAAGAAGCGGGGACTCCTGGACGATCTCGAGGAATCCGCCGAGATCAACGCCTGTTCCGTCTTCATCGACGTGAAGCTTCGCGACGACGGGGGAAAGAGCGCGGGAAGCGAGCCCTGGCTCCTCATGTTCAAGAACGAAACCCACAACCATCCCACGGAAATCGAGCCCTTCGGCGGCGCGGCCACCTGCATCGGCGGCGCGATCCGCGACCCCCTGTCGGGCCGCGCGTGGGTATACCAGGCCCTCCGCGTCACCGGCGCGGCGGACCCCACCGCACCCATGGCCGAAACCGTCCCGGGCAAGCTCCCCCAGATCAAGCTGACCCGGGAAGCCGCCGCGGGCTTCTCCGCCTACGGCAACCAGATCGGGCTGACCACCGGCCAGGTCGTCGAATACTACGACCCCGGCTTCCTCGCCAAGCGCATGGAACTCGGCGCGGTCATCGCCGCGGCCCCCGTTTCCTCGGTGGTGCGGGAGGAGCCGGAAGCGGGCGACGTGGTTATCCTCGTGGGAGGCGGTACCGGCCGCGACGGGATCGGCGGCGCCACCGGCTCCTCGAAGGCGCACACCAAGGAATCGGTCTCGACCGCCGGCGCGGAAGTCCAGAAGGGCAACGCGGTCGAGGAGCGCAAGATCCAGCGGCTATTCCGCAATCCCGAAACCACCCGGCTCATCCGCCGCTGCAACGATTTCGGCGCGGGCGGCGTCGCGGTAGCCGTCGGGGAACTCGCCCCGGGACTCGACATCGACCTCGACCGGGTCCCCAAGAAATACGAGGGCCTCAACGGCACCGAGCTCGCCATATCCGAATCCCAGGAGCGCATGGCGGTGGTCGTCCGCGAACGGGACGCGCAAGCCTTCATGGACGCCGCGAGGGCCGAAAACCTCGGCTCCGCGATAATCGCGACGGTCACCGAGTCGACCCGCCTCGTCATGCGCTGGCGCGGCGCCAGGATCGTCGACATCGACCGGGCCTTCCTCGATACCGCCGGCGCGAGCCGCTCGGCGGAGGCCATAATCGCCTCACCGGGAGGCGCCTGGGCCTGGGACGCCGCCGCCGAGCCGATCCACGGCGCCGCCCTGCCCGGCGACGGGGAAACTCCCGCCGACCGGCTCCGCCGCACCCTCGCCTCCCTCCCCGTCGCCTCCCGGCGCGGCCTTTCCGAGCGCTTCGACGGCTCCATCGGCTCCTCCTCCGTCCTCTTCCCCATGGGCGGCGCCTGGCAGTCGACCCCCGAGTGCGGAATGGCGGCGCGAATCCCGGTGGGACCCGGCAAGGAAACCTCCACGGCGAGCCTCATGACCATGGGCTACGACCCCAAGGCCGCGAAATGGAGCCCCTTCCACGGCGCCCAATACGCGGTAATCGAGTCCCTCGCGAAAATCCTCGCCCTCGGCGGCGATCCCGCCAAGGCCCGACTAACCTTCCAGGAATATTTCGAGCGGACCTCGGGCCCTGAAGCCTGGGGAAAGCCCGCGGCGGCCCTGCTCGGGGCACTGCAGGCCCAGCTCGCGGCGGGAACCGCCGCCATCGGGGGCAAGGACAGCATGTCCGGCACCTTCCACGACCTGAAGGTGCCCCCTACCCTGGTTTCCTTCGCGGTCGCCACCGCCGAGGATTCGGCGATCCGCGGCGGCTCCCTCACCGGCCCGGGCAATACCCTCGTCCTCGTCCATACCCCCGCCCTCGCGGATTCCACCCCCGACTGGGACGCCTTCAGGGCGAACGCCCGAACGGTCCTCGCCCTCGGCGAAAAAGGCGCCGTGAAGGCGGCTTACCCCGTGGGACCCGGCGGCGTCGCCGCGGCCCTCGCCCTCATGGCCTTCGGAAACCGCGTCGGCGCCTCGGTCGACCCCGAGGCCCTCGACCGCGCGCCCGCGTTCCCGATCGTCGGGGACGACGACGGAGGCGCGGCCCTCTTCGCGCCGCGCTACGGCTCCCTCCTTCTCGAACTCGCCGGCGACCCCGGCGAGGCCTTCAGGGGCATCGAGGTTTCGGAACGCTTCGTCGTGCTCGGCATGACGGCCGCGAAGCGGGAACTAACCTTCGGCTTCGATTCGGCGCCCCTCGACTCCCTCCAGCTCGCCTGGGAGCGCCCCCTCGCCCGGGTCTTCCCGCCGGTCTCCGGCGCCCTTCCCGGGGGAAGCGTGCCCGACTGGGCGAGAACCCTCCGGACCGGCGGCGCCGCGCCGGCGAAAGCCCCCGCGGGTACCGGAGGCAAGGGCGCGAAGCCCCTGGTCGTCCTCCCCGTGTTCCCGGGCACCAACTGCGAATACGACATGGCCCGGGCCTTCCGCCTCGCCGGGGCCGACGCGCGGCTCGTGGTAATCCGCAACCGCACGCCCGCGGACCTCGAGGAGTCGCTGAAGGAGCTTCGCGACGCCATCGACTCCGCGCAGATCCTGGCCTTCTCGGGCGGTTTTTCCGCGGGCGACGAGCCCGACGGCTCGGGCAAGTTCATCGCGAACGTGATCCGCGAAAGCCGCGTCGCCGACGGGATCATGGAACTCGCCGAAACCCGGAAAGGCCTCGTCCTCGGCATCTGCAACGGCTTCCAGGCCCTCATCAAGGTCGGCCTCGTGCCCTACGGCAGGATCATGCCGCCCTCGCCCGAAATGCCCACCCTCACCTACAATACGGTCGGTCGGCATATCTCCCGCTTCGTCCGCACGAGGATGTCTTCGGACCTGTCCCCCTGGGCGGCCGGCGCCGGCCTCGGCCCCGGCTCGATTCACGAAATTCCCGTGTCCCACGGCGAAGGTCGTGTTATAATCGACGAATCGCTCGCGAGGGAGCTCTTCGCGGACGGGCGGGTCTTCTCCCAATACGCGGACGCCTCGGGGCTCCCGGCGATGACCGAGCCGGACAATCCGAACGGTTCCCGTTACGCGATCGAGGGACTCACCGACCCCACCGGGCGCATTCTCGGAAAGATGGGGCATAGCGAACGGCCGATCGACGCCGGGACGGGCGGAAAATCGGCGCATCTATACAAAAACATTCCCGGCGATACATGCCAGAACATTTTTGCCGCGGGTGTCAGATATTTTTAAGGAGATTTCCATGAAACGGAAACTTGCGGCGTTCTCCGCCGCTCTTATCGTGCTTCTCGCCGGTTGCGCCAAGGCCCAAACCGCCTGGGTTACCGATTACGAAGAGGCCAAGGCGTCCGCCGCCAAGGCCAAGAAAGACCTCATGGTCGTGTTCACCGGCTCCGACTGGAACGACCCGAGCAAGGAACTCATCACCGGCGTGTTCACCGACGAATTCTTCGCCAAGGGCACCAAGAATTTCGTGATGTGCAACGTCGATATCGTCCAGGACGAGAACCTGATGTCCGCGGAGCAATCCTCGGCCAACTACAAGGTCGCGTCGGACTTCGGCGTCCAGGCCCTTCCCTACGTGGTGCTCCTCACCGCGGACGGCGACATGTACGCCTCCTCCGTGACCGACGGAGCCGAAAAGACCGTGGACGGTTTCTACGCCTTCCTCGACGGCTTCAAGGACGCGAAAGCCCAGCTCGTCGACCTCAAGAAGAAGATATCCTCCTCCAAGGGCACCGAGCGCGCCAAGAACATCGATACCTTCATCGAGGCCATCGACGCGTCCCAGCGCCAGAACTACTCGGACATGATCCGCGAAGTGCCCGGCCTGGACCCCGACAATACCGAGGGCCTCAAGGAGAAGTACCTCCTACAGGTTGCCTATCTCGACGCGGTGGACCTTTACCAGCAGCAGAAGCTCGTCGAGGCCGGGGAGATATTCCTCGCCCTCGCCGAGTCTGGCTCGCTTACCGCCGCCCACGCCCAGGAAGCCTATTACATGGGCGCCTACATGAACGCCATGTCCGGCGAGACCGAGCAGGACAAGGTGATCGAATGGCTCGAGAAGGCCATCGCAGCGGATCCCGAAAACCCGGGCTCCGAGCAGATCCGGAGCACGATCGAGCAGCTGAAGGCCCAGGCCGTAGCCCTCCCGACCGACTGATCCCGCGCCGCGTCCGGGCGTTCCCCGCCCGGCCCGGCCAAGAGCCCGCCGCCCGTGAATCGGACCGGCGGGCTTTTTTTTCGCGCCTTGACCCCCGCGCGCGGGCGCGCTATTTTTGAGGGCGATACCATGTCCCTAACCACGCCCGCGTTTTATTTTGCCGCCCTCGTCGCCCTCCTCGGCTGCTCGATGTTCTTTTCGGCCGTCGAGTCGGCCTTCCTTTCGGCGAGCCGGCTCCATCTCCGCTATCTCAGCGAAAAACGCCACCGCGCGGCCCGTCGGGTCGAGGCGATCCTCCGGCATCGCGACCTCTTCCTGAACACCGTCCTCGTGGGCAACAATATCGTCAACATCGCGACATCCGCCCTCATCACGGCCCTTTCCGTCCGGGTCTTCGGCGACGCCGGAGTCGGCCTCGCCACGGCGCTCGCGACGGTAATCATCCTCCTTTTCGGGGAAATTCTCCCGAAGTCCGTCGCCCTTCACTGGCCCGAAAAGCTGTCCATGCGCTTTTCCCTCCCGATCCGTATCCTGATGACGGCGGCGGTCCCGGTGGTCGTGCCCTTCAGCCTGCTTACCCGGGCGATCGGAAAGGTCCTCGGCGGCGCCGACCCCGGCGCGGGCCAGCCCGTTACGGAAGACGACCTTCGGGCCCTCATCGAGGTCGGCGAGGAAGAGGGCGTCATAGAGAGCGGAAAGAGGAGCATGCTCAACCGCATCCTGGAATATACCGACCTCTCCGCCCGGGACATCATGACGCCCCGCACCGGGATCGTGGCCCTCGAGGAAGCCGCCACCCTCGACGAAATACTCTCCCTTCACGACCGGGAACGCTATTCCCGGTACCCGGTGTACCGGGAAAATATCGACTCGATCGTCGGGGTCCTCCGGATAAGGGACGTGATCCTCGCGGAAGGGGAAGCCGGGGCGGGACAACGCGCCCTGGCGAGGGATTTCGCGTTGAAGCCCGTGTTCGCCTTCGAAAGCCAGAATCTGGCATCTCTTCAAGCCCTCCTGCGGGCGGAAAACCGCAACCTCGCGGTCGTACTCGACGAGTACGGCGGCACCGCGGGCATCGTCACCACCGAGGACCTCGCGGAGGAAGTTTTCGGCTCCCTCCGGGACGAGTTCGACGAGGAAGAAACGGATACGGCGCGCCATTCGGCCCCGGTAGACGGCGCCCTCGTCCCCGGGGGGGAGCGCCTCTCCCTCCTTTCCGAACGGCTCGGCATTACCCTCGACTCGCGCCACCACGAGACCATCGCGGGCTTCCTCATGGAGAGGACCGGCGAAATCCCCGAGGAAGGCATTTCCGTCGTCGAGTCGGGCTGGATGTTCACCGTCGCGGCCCGGGAAGGGAACGCGATCGAGTCCGTGAGAATCGACAGGCTCTCGGGAGGCTCCCGATGAACGCCCTCGCATGGACCGCCGCCACGATCGCGGCCCTCACGGTAATGTCCGCGCTTTTCTCCGCCTCGGAAACGGCCCTCACGTCGGTTTCCCGAGTCGCGCTCAAGCGCCTGAAGAACGGCCGCGAAGGGCGTAACCGCCGTCTCGTCAGGGTGCTTTCCGACCGGTCCCGGGTAATCACCACCCTCCTCATCGGCAACAATCTCGTGAATATCTGGGCGTCGAGCGTAGCGACCGCCTTCGCGATCGACCGGTTCGGCGACGAGGGCGTCGCCATCGCGACGGCCTTCATGACGGTATTGCTCCTCGTGTTCGCCGAGATCGGGCCGAAGGGAATCGCGAGCCGGTTCCCGGTCGCCATCGCCCGCAGCCTAGCCCCCTTCGTCACCTTCTTCACGGCCCTCTTCAAGCTGCCGACTCTCGTATTCACCGGAATAAACTCGGCCTTCCTCTCCTTATTGAACCGTCTCGCCCCCGACGCGACCCACCGCCTCACCGAGGAGGAAATCCGCGCGATGGTGGACCTTGGTCAGCGCGACGGGGCACTGGAGGCGAGGGAACACCGGCTCATGCAGCGGGCCTTCGATTTCGGCTCCCGCCGGGTGAGGGAGATAATGACCCCCCGTACCTCCATCGCGGGCCTTCCCGCGGAATCGGGCATTCCGGCGATCCGCGAGGCCTTCCGCGCCTCGGGCTTCTCGCGCATGCCGATATTCAGCGGGGACCTCGATACGGTTTCGGGAATTCTCCATTTCAACGATCTCGCGTCGACCCTCGCCCCGGGACGGGGAACCCGCGGCAGCGACGCGAAAAGCCTCTCCCGCCCGGCGCTCTTCGTGCCCGAAACCCAAACGATACCGGCCCTTCTCGCCCAGTTGGACCGGGAACGGCAGCACATGGCGATCGTGGTTGACGAGCGGGGCAACACCGCCGGGCTCGTGACCATCGACGACGCGATCGCCTCCATATTCGGCGCCCTCGGGGACCGCGCGAGATCCGCGGAACCGGCCCGGCACGTGCAGGTACTCGCGCCGGACCACCTCAAGATCCCCGGAAACCTCCGTCTCGACGACTTCAACGCCCTCCTGAAGACCAATCTGGACTCCGAATACTACGAAACCGTGGGCGGTTACCTTCTCGAAAGGATCGGGCGCCTCCCCGCGCCCGGAGAACGGTGCCGCGTCGGGGAAGTGTGCCTCACGGCGGAAGAGATCGACGACCGCGCGATCCGGAGGATCGACGTGACCCTGGGCAAGGCGGTTTTTTAACGCGTTTTTAACCCGTTCCGTACGGACGCCTCTCGCTCCCCTCCCGCTCCCGTGCTATCTTCCCGATATGAGACGTTCCAAGACCCGCGTCTATCGCGTGTCGCCGCCCCCGGAGGGCGACGGGCCCGCGGCCAGGCTCGATCCCGAATTCCTCTCGCTGACCATAGATACCTCGCTTCTCCTCGGCGGCAATTGGTGGGGCGCCTCGAAAGGCCTTTCGGGCGGGGTTTCCGTGGATACCGCCGGGCCCCTCGACCTTGGCGACGAAAGGCTTCTCGCTTACGCCCGCGCGCTGGCCCCGGCCATGCTCCGGATCGGGGGGACCGAGGCCGACCACGTGCGCTATAAAAGCGGCGCGAAGGCCGCCCTCGAACTCGGCATACCCGCCGCGCGGACGGAGGGCGAAGCCGC
Organism: Spirochaetales bacterium; assembly: GCA_003245785.1. Lineage (GTDB taxonomy): Bacteria > Spirochaetota > Spirochaetia > Treponematales > Treponemataceae > Teretinema. The sequence goes on from QKCE01000335.1 coordinate 8,333, forward strand.
GGCCGACCCGGGAGAGGTTCCCGGACGAGGCCTTACCCTCGGCAAGGGCGCGTGGAAGAGGGTCCACAAGTTCCTTGCGGATTCCGGTTTCCGGCTGCTTTTCACCGTCGCGGCGGGCCCTTCGGAGAGGGACGGCACCGGTGCCTGGAACTGCGAAAACCTCGCCCGCCTCGCGGCGTACAGCGCCAAGAAGGGGCTCCCCGTGGCGGCCTGGGAACTCGGGAACGAGGTGAACGCCTTCCCCTTCGTGTACGGCCGGGGAAGCGGGGTGGGCGTCTCGCAATACGGCCGGGATTTCGCGCGTTTCGGGAACCTTTTGCGGGAACTCTCCCCCGGCTCGCTGCTCGTCGGCCCGGCCTCCGCCGTGTGGCCCCGCATCGGCGAACCCTATCCCCTGGTACCCCGCATCGCGTCCGGTCCCGCCGCGGGCTTCATCGACGCGGTCAGCTGGCATTATTATCCCCAGCAATCCTCCCGCGGCCGGGTCGCCGTTCGGAGGGCAGGCCCCGGGACCATGCTCTCCCCGAAGAACCTGGACGAAATCCTTCGCCGCGGCGGGAAATTCCTCCGGGCGGCGCGGCGCATCGACCGGTGCAAGCCCGCCCACCGGCGGACCGCGTGCTGGCTCACCGAAACCGCCCACGCCCTTTACGGCGGGGAACCCGGGGTTTCGGACACCTTCGCCTCCACCCTGTGGTGGCTCGACGAGCTCGCCCTCCTCGCCCGGGAAGGCGTATCGAGGGTATTCCGCCAATCCCTCGTCGGTTCCGATTACGGCCTGCTTCGGGAAGGCAATTTCGAGCCCACGCCGGATTACTTCGCGAGCCTCCTGTGGAAGCGCCTCATGGGCCCCGAAGCGCTCGTACCGGTCCCGTTTCCGCGCCCCGATCCGCTTTTACGGCTCTACGCGCACCGGGGGCCGGCCGGACTTTCATTCCTCGCCATAAACCTCGACGGCGCGAGACCGGCAACGGTCATCGTCGACCGAACGCCGGCAATCCGCTGCCTTTTGACCGGGACCGACGGGCTTCTTTCGAAAACCCTCTCGGTCAACGGCGTGCCCGCCGGCGACGACCTTGCCTTCCGGTTCGGCGAGGAAGCCGTTACGGAGCGGTACCGGCTCGCGAAATTCGACGAGAGGGAGGAAACGGGCGTATTCGAGGTCGCGCCCCTCGGAATCCTGATCCTGGCCGATACAAAGTAAAATCGGATTTACGATCGCCCGAATTCCCGCCCTGCCCGTAGGCACCCCGAAAAAATATGAATTAGAATAGTCTCATATGAAACTGAAACAACGTCTGGGCATCATCTTCGTAATCATCGCGATTACGCCGTACCTTCTCGGCGTGATCTACATCCTGGCGACCGTCAGCGGCACCATGCAACACAACGCGATCGGCTTTCTCACCGAATACAGCGGACACGCGGGGGCCGAGCAGGGTGCCCTTTTCAACGAATACTCGGGCATGCTGAACGCCCTCCGGCGCGTACCGGATATCCAGCGCCTCGACTGGGTATCGGCGAAGGAATACCTTCAGGGCTTCGCGGAGGAACATAAACAGATTGGATCCTTCCTGCTCATAGACGCCGACGGCTATTACTGGCGGACCGATCAGCGGGGCAATCCCGCCCGGGGGTGGCGCGTCACGGCGGATGACGGCGACCCCGCGTCCGCCCCGGTCACCCTGGCCGACCGGGCGTACTTCAAATACCTGGTAAGCGACAATACGGGCCAGGAAGAACGCGCGATCGTCAGCCCGCCCGTAATTTCCAAATCCACGGGCGCCAAGCAGTTCATCATCGGCACGAGCCTTTTCGACCGGGAAGGCAACCTCGTCGGCATGCTGGGGCTCACGATCTCGGTAAACGAGCTCATTGCCGAAATCGACTCGACGATCAGCAACGTCCCGGAATTTTTCGGTTCCGAGGCGACGGTGGCCATCGTATCGGGCGACGCGTTGATATCCGCAAGCCTGACGGACAAGGCAAGCGGGAGTTTCAGGGATATCGCCCTCGAATCCTCCGCCATAATGAGCGTCTCCGATTTGCCCGCCGCGGTGTCGGAAGGCGTCGGCATACTCACCGCCCAGGAGCGGCCCTTCACGCAATTCACGAGCGCGGGCGACGGGAAACCCTATTACGTCGCGGGCCAGACAATCCCGGGCACGGATTTCTGGTTCACGATCACCGTGCCCCAGTCGACCCTCTTCGCCTCCCAGCGGGACATCATCAATTCCGTCGTCGTCATCACCAGCCTCACCGTCCTGGTCGTCATCGCGGTCTCGGTCCTCATCGGCGGCAGCATCGCGAAGCCGCTCCGCAAGACCGCCGACACCCTCAAGGACATCGCCGAGGGCTCCGGCGACCTCACCTACCGCCTCAAGCTCATCGGAAAGGACGAGACCACCGACATGGGCCATTACTTCAACCGCTTCATCGAGACCCTCCACGGC
>QKCE01000285.1 GCA_003245785.1 Spirochaetales bacterium
GTATTGCCTCTTGGTCCTCCTCATCATGTTGGGAATAGCGCAGATCTCGTTCCCAAGCATTCCCCGGGCGATACCGGGGCATCTCATTGGCGATTTAGTGAAGATCCTCTTCGTGGAAGTCGCCATGATCGGCGGGATAGGCTTCATCCTGCTCTCGAAAGAGGACGCGGACCGCCGTATCCTGGACCTGGCGTTTCGCGATCCCCTCACGGGGCTCCATAACCGCCGGTATTTTATGGAAGAGGCCCGAGACGTCCTTCGCGACGCGGCGAGGGAAGGGCATGAGGTCGCCATGGTATTCATGGACATCGATCGATTCAAGAAGGTTAACGACGTTCACGGGCACCATTTCGGGGACACGGTACTTAAGGATTTCGCGGCGCTACTCCGGATGGACGTGCGGCCCCTCGATAGGAGCTGCCGTTACGGCGGCGAGGAATTCGTTCTCCTGTTCCCTAATATGGGTCGCGACGAGGTCGCCGCGACCGTAACCCGCATTTTGAATCTCGTTCGGGCATCCCGTTTCGCGACCCACCCGGGATTTTCCTATACCGTAAGCGCCGGGATATTCGTCGGAAAGCCCCTATCGAACTCCGTGGACGAGTTGCAGGAAATAATAGCGCGAGCCGATTCCGCGCTGTACGACGCCAAGGGATCCGGGCGGGATCGTCTCTGTTTTTTCGGGGATGCGAAATCCCCGTAAAAGTCATATACTTTTATCATGTTCGCGCTGAAGGCCTTAGAATCCTTTTTGCGCATGGAAGACCATGCGGCCCTCGTGATGCTTTTTTGGGGAAACGTCGCGCTATCGGTACTCGTGCTATCCTACGTGTACGTCGCCGACGGCGATCCCAATAGGGCCTTCCTGAAAAAATTCGCCATCGCCCGAATCATTCAGGGCGCAGCATGGGCCCTGCTTATATCCTACGAGGCCTATGGGTCGGCTTGGCTCCTCATTCACGGCCTTCTGCTGATTTCCGGGGGGCTATACGCCGAATCAGACGCCCTGGTATTCGTCTCCAGCCTCGGTCGCCGGCGCAAGTGGCGATCCCGCGTCTTTTCCGGCGTCGCCTTCGCGTTAGCCTTGACGGCCTTTATGGTATCACGGCTCGTACGGCATCCCGGTGTCATAACCGCCTTTTCCTCGTTAACCCTCCTGCTCTCCCTTTTAGCCTATATTTTGGGGCCCGTTTTCCTGATTCGGGACAAGGGGTCTCCGGTTCGCAGGCTCGTGGGAATTTCTGCCCTCTGTATGTACGTGGCCGCCGTGGGTTGGTCCCTCGGCTCGACCAACCTGTTTCCCCATGCGGAAATGAGGATCATGATCTTACGGGACGCGTTCCGCATCGCCCTCGTGATCCTCGCCCTTACGGGTGGCGCCGGGGTTTTGATTCTCTCGAAGGAAGAGGCGGACCGGCGCATCGCGGAACTCGCCGTCCGGGATCCCCTGACGGGGCTCTTCAATCGACGGTATTTTATCGCGAGGGGCCTTGAGGGTTTCGCGGATTGTTATAGGAACGGGGAGAGCGTGGCGTTCGTATTCTTGGATCTCGACGGGTTTAAGGCGATCAACGACCGCTACGGCCATACCTTCGGGGACACGGTCCTCCGGGACTTCGCCGCGCTGCTACGCCTTGGGGTTAGGCCCCTCGACTTATGTTGCCGCTATGGCGGCGAGGAATTCGTCGTATTCCTGCCGAGGACGGGGCGTGAAGGGGCCGAGGCCGTCGCTGAGCGTCTCTTGGAGGCGGTTCGAACCTCGAAATTCCCCGAACGGATGGATTTTTCGTACACCGTAAGCGCGGGGGTAGCGCATGGCGTTCCCGAAATCCCCGGGGAAAACGCATTCATGACCCTGCTCTCGAAAAGCGACGAGGCCTTATACCGCGCTAAGGCGGCGGGAAAGGACCGCGTCGCGTATTGGGAAGACCCCGTTAAGCCGGAGAAGCCTTAACCCAGTCGGTTTTTCTCGTTTTCCTCGTGCATTTCGCCGAGGCGGTGCATGACATAATCTACCGCGACCTGCTTTTTATCCTCCACGCCCTCGCCGGCCCACTCGCGGGCTTCGGCCCTGAACGCGTCGCATTCGTATACGGGGCTCGCGGTCATGAATACCTTATCCTCGAACAGTACGTCGTTAAGCATATCCTTGGGGTCTTCGGAGAAGCGGAGGCAGTTTCCGTTGATCGAAATGAGCATCATCACGTCGGACAGGCGGATATAGGAGTCGATCTCGCGGACTCCCTTCTTCGTCTCGGGCTTACCCGGTCGGTAACGGGTTCCCGAGGGGAATACGAGAACCGCCTTGCCTTCCTTCCGTACCCGGTCCAGGGCGCGCATGGACGCGAGGTTAATCGCGCGGCTTCGCTTTTCCTCGGCCTTGTAGAGTTCGGGATCGGAGATGGCCGAAAGGGACCTGCTGGGATAAATGATGATGCGGGAATACGCCTCCGCAAAGGCGGAAACGTAGGGGTTCTCCTCGTTGAGCTTCATGCCCGACATGGCGATGATCCGCTGGCCCAGTTCCTTACCGACTTCGCCGCTCTGGTCCAGGAGCCACATGAGCCCGGGAAGGTCGAAATTGCTGTAATGTTCCATCAGGATGATGCCGCGCTTGCCGGCTTTAATCGCGTCGAGGAAGGCTTGCGCGTTGTCGAGCCCCCTGAATTCCGAGCCCGGTAACATGTGCTCGCCGCACATCTGGTCCATGTATGTTCTAATGCCCTCATTCGCGGGCTGTAGGACGTTTTCTTCGGTGATTACGTTCGCGGCTCGGGAGAGGCGGTCAAGTTCGGGGAAAAGGTAGCCGTATTTACCGGCAAGCGAGTTAGGGTTCATTGGAATCTCCGTAGTGCTCCCC
>QKCE01000353.1 GCA_003245785.1 Spirochaetales bacterium
TGGTCTTGTCGGCCTTGAACGCGAGGTAGCCCGCCTTTATCGCCTCTTCGCCCATCCCGGTTTGCCGCCCGAGCGTGTCGATGTACGCGACGATGTCCTCGCGTTCGTCCATGAACTTCGCGTCGGAAAGGATGTAGCGCGCGAGCTGTTCACGGGTCATTTTTTGGGTTTCCGGCGTCGCGTTCGCGTAACCCGCGATGAGGCGCATGATGTAGTCGTAGTCGATCGTCGCCGAGGCGAAAAGCACGAACTCGAAGTCGAGCTGCGGGGCTTCCTCGTTCCGGTCTTCCCAGCCGGCCTCGCTCGCCTTAAGGCGCTGGGCGGTTTCGAGATAGGCGCTCTTGAAGGACCAATGGTCGTCCGCGCTCAGGATGGACTCGATTTTATTTTCGTCTTCCGGGCGAAGGTCCGTGTACTGGTCGAGCTGGGTCTTGAGGCGCTGAACTTCCTTAAAGCGGGCGCAGAACTCGCCGCGCGCCTCGTCGCCTTTGAGGTTAGCGACCTCGTGCGGCTTGGCTTCCAGCCCATGGAGGGCCATGAAACCCTTGAGGCCTTCCATCGCCTCGGCGAGCTTATCGATTACCTCCGGCGCGGGGTCGACGAGCCAGATTTTCTTGGCCTTCGCGGTATTCTCTCCGGAGAAAAGGGCGATCGCCGCGTCGACGGCCTCTTCCTGCTGGCGAAAGTCCAGCACGTTCCCAAGCGGCTTCGAGTCGTTGAGCACGCGGTTCGTGCGCGAGAACGCCTGGATGAGACCGTGGTACTTGAGGTTCTTGTCCACGTAAAGGGTGTTGAGGTACTTGGAATCGAAGCCGGTCAAAAGCATGTCCACCACGATGACGAGGTCTATTTTCTGGGCGTGGGCGAGGTCGTGATTGGGATACTGCTGGTCCTTGATCCGCTTTTGCACGTCCTGATAATAGAGGTCGAACTCGCCGATGGTATTGTTGGCGCCGTAGGTCGCGTTGTAGTCCGCGATGATTTCCTTGAGCGCGGCTTTCTTGCCTTCGGGGTCTTCCTGGTTGTCGAGCTTTTCCTGGGGCAGGTCTTCCTGAATTTGCTGAACGTCCTTGTTTCCCTCGGCGGGCGGGGAAAAGACGCAGGCGACGTTGAGCGGAAGGAAGGTCGGGTCTTCCGCCGCGCGGGCGGCCTGCAATTCCTTGAAAAGCCGGAAATACCCGATCGCGTGATTGATGGACTGGCACGCGAGCACGGCGTTGAACTTTCGGTTATTGGTTGAGGCGTCGTGCTTTTCGAGAATCGCCTCGGCCACCGCCTTTTGGGTGTAGGACTCGCCGGGCTTGAGTTTCGCGTCCCCGTCGGGCTTGAAGTAATCCACCTTGAACCGGAGGACGTTCCGGTCCTCGATCGCGTTCGTGATCGTGTAGGCGTGGAGCTGCTTCTCGAAAATGTCCTCGGTGGTTTGGAGCGTTTTATTTTCCCCGGTGATCCGCTTCGCCGTGGCGTTGTCCTCGAAGATCGGCGTGCCGGTAAACCCGAAAAGCTGGGCGCGCGGGAAGAACTCCTTAATCGCCCGATGGTTCTCGCCGAATTGGGAGCGGTGGCACTCGTCGAAAATGAAAACCAGGCGCTTGTCGCGTAACGGCTCGAGCCGTTCCTTGTAGCCCCGCGCGCTCGTGTCGTCCAGGGCGAGGCCCAGTTTTTGGATCGTCGTCACGATCACCTTGTTCGCGTAGTCGTCCGAGAGCAGGCGGGTCACGAGGGTTTCGGTATTCGTGTTCGCCTCGACGCAGCCTTCCTGAAATTTATTGAACTCTTCGCGCGTCTGCCGATCCAGGTCTTTGCGATCGACCACGAAAAGGCATTTGTCGATATCGGGGTTATCCTTGAGGAGGGTGGAAGCCTTGAACGACGTCAGCGTCTTTCCGCTTCCCGTCGTGTGCCAGATATAGCCGTTTCCCCGGTTCTCGTGAATGCACTCGACGATGGCCTGCACCGCGTAAATCTGGTACGGCCGCATCATCATGAGTTTTTGCTCGCTCGCGACCAGCACCATGTAACGGCTGATCATCTCCCCGAGCGCGCACTTCGCGAGAAAGGTCGACGCGAAGTCGGCAAGGTGCGTAATCTTTTTATTGTCCCGATCGGCGAATTGGTAGAGCGGCAGGAAGCGTTCGTCCGCGTCAAAGCTGAAGTGCCGGTCGTTGTTATTCGCGAAGTACCAGGTATCGGCGCGGTTGCTCACGACGAAAAGCTGGATAAAGCACAGAAGGGTTTTCGCATACCCGTTTCCCGCGTCGTTCTTGTAGTCCACGATCTGCTTAAGCGCCGTGCGCGGGGTAATCTTGAGCCCCTTGAGCTCGATCTGAACCGCGGGAACCCCGTTAATGAGCAGGATGACGTCATAGCGATGACTGCCGTAATCGGTATTCATCCTGAGTTGGTTGATAACCTCGAAGCTGTTCTTGCACCAGTCCTTGATGTTCACGAGGGTGAAATTGAGATGGTCGCCGTTATCGCGGTCTATCGTCTGGCGTTCACGAAGGGTTTTCGCGGCCGCGTATACGTCCGGCGTGACGATGGCGTCCAGCAGGCGGGAAAACTCGCCGTCGGTCAGGGTTACCCGGTTGAGCGCCTCGAACTTCGCGCGAAAATTCCTTTCCAGGGCCGACCGGTCCCGGATGTCTTCCCGATAGGAGTACTTTTGGTCCACGAGCTGCGCCACAAAGGAGTCTTCGATCTGTTTTTCCAACGTCGGCATACGCACCGTCCCGATTTTTTAAAATATGAGTGATCGCCATTCTAGCCCCAAACGACCTTTTCGTCACCCCGCTTTCGCGCCGCCCGCGCTTGTATCGGGCCGCCCCGCGCTTGTGCCGAGCCCCGATTGTTG
>QKCE01000279.1 GCA_003245785.1 Spirochaetales bacterium
CTCCCTGGAGCGCGTGACCCCCGCGAGCTCGGCCCCCTACTATCCCTCGTCGTTCTTCGCCGTCTGCGTGCGGGGAGACCTCGACGTCAACGAGGTGAAGCTCGCCGCGACCCTCAAGGCCAGCGAGGTCGAGCTCGCCTCCGACCGGGACGTGGAGCGCATTACCGGCGCCCCCGTGGGCTTCGCCGGTCCCGTGGGCCTCGCCACCGTGCCGATCGTCGCGGACCTTTCGGCCATGGCCATGCATGACTCCGTCACCGGGGCCCTCAAGCAGGACCTCCACTTCGAGCACGTGGAGCCCGGCCGCGATTTCGCCCCCTGGCTCGTCGCCGACGTGCGCACCGTCAAGGCGGGCGACAGGTGCCCGAACTGCGGGGACGAGTTCTACGCGAAGAAGGGAAACGAGCTCGGCCACATTTTCAAGCTCGGCTACAAGTATACCAAGAGCATGAACATGCTCTACCTCGACGAGAACGGCAAGCAGCAGTGCCCCACCATGGGCTGCTACGGCATCGGGGTGGACCGCACCCTTGCCTCGATCATCGAGGAGCATAACGACGACGACGGCATCATTTGGCCCATGAGCGTGGCGCCCTTCCACGCGGTCGTGGTGCCTATCAAGTACGAAGGCGCGGTGAAGGAGGCGGCGGACTCGCTTTACGCCGAACTCGCCGCCGCCGGGGTCGAGGTCCTGCTCGACGACCGGGAAGAACGCCCCGGGGTCAAATTCAAGGACATGGACCTCATCGGCATCCCGGTCCGGATCGTCGTGGGCGACAAGAACCTCCCGAACGTGGAGCTGAAGCTCCGCGCCGAGAAGGCCCCGACCCTGGTTCCCCTCGCCGAGGCGGGCAAGAAGGTCGCCGACCTAGTGAAGTCCGCGCTGGCGGGCCTGGACGAGGTTCCGGAAACGGCGGGGCGCGCCTGATGCGAGCCGCGGCATCCGCGCGGGGCCTTTCCCTCTTCGCGCTGATCCTGCTTTTACTTTGCGCGCCCGTCCCGGGGGCCTTCGCCGACGCTTCCGGCGGGGGCTCGGGCGACGTCGCCTTCGGCGGCGGCCCCCTGCCGGGCGAATGGGTCGCGTACCGGGACCTCACCTGGTCCTCGCCGACCTGGATCGGTTTCACGTATTACGGCGATTCCGCCTGGGGCGCCTTCCTGAAAACCCCGTCCTCGGGCTCGGACGTGCGGGTGCTTTTCCGCGCCGATTCCTCGGGCGGGAAACTGATCCTTACCGGGCAGAATATCGTCTCCGAAATTACCCGGGCCGACGTGGAAGCCGTGAATTACCTCATGGGCCTGTTGCCCGAGATTTGGGGCTGGTCCGTGCATGCCCGAAGCGCGCGGGACCTTCCCGGGACCGCGGCGGGTTCCTCCCCGGCGCCCGGGGCGGGTTCAGGTACCGTTAACGTGGACCGCGCCTGCGCTGCCTCGAAGGCCGGCTCCCGGTCTCCCCTCCTGCCCGCGGCGTATCCCGAGGCGAAGGACCTGCCCGATTTCGGCGGCGACGTGACCCTCCTCTGGGCCGACGAGATACCGGTTTTCGGGCTGTACTCGATCGCCAAGGCCGACTCCTCCCCGATCCTCGAAATGGTCCGTACCGGACGCTCGGCGGCTGCGGGGGACGATTCCTTTTTCGGCTTTTCCCCTATCCCGGACTCCGCCGTAACGGCAGCTTCTTCCTCCCCGACGCCCGCGAGGGGGAACCCCTCGAAAACGGCGGGCGAAAGGGAAATTCGCACGGTGGACGGCATCTCCCTTTCCCTGGACGGCAACTGGACGATGTACGCGGATAATACCTTTTTCATGGGGAACGACGCGGTCCTGATCGTCGTAACCGCTGATACCCGGTCTATCGGGCTTCCCGACGGGCAATCCGCGGACGCGCTTCCCCTGTACCTTTACGGCTTGTTTACGCGGTCCGGCGCGAATGCCTGGGAAGTCCCCGGAAGCCGCGCGCTGACGGGATCTTCCGGCCGATTCCGCGTGGAGAACGTGGTGTATGACCGGGAAACCGGCCTTCTCAGCCGGAATATCAAGATATGCCTTCCCGTAAAGACCGGTTCGGGTACCGTTTCGGCGGTGCGAATCGCGAGCCTTTCGGTCAACGACGCCCTGTATCGGGCCTTTCCCTCCTATTTCGACGCGCTGATAGGCGAATAACTCCCCTCATTTCACGGGGCTCCGAATTAACCAAGTTGGGGCCCAAACTTAACCCGGGTTGGATTGCGTCTTCCCGTCGGCCGCTTACAATAAGGGCGAGGATCGTCGAAAAGGACGCCGGATACGCGCGCCTTCGGCGGTTCGGGAGGTTTTTGATGAAAGTATTGCGAGAATTCGACTCGAGCGAAGACGCGGGCCTGGTGGTCAGCATATTAAACTGGTATTGCATTCCCTTCGAGATCGGGATCCATGACCGTTTCGTCCAGGTATCCGTGCCCGAGTCGGATTACCCCGTAGCGGTTGAGATGCTCCCGGCCGAGCTTAACCTGGCGCGTTCTTGATCAGTTTTCGGATTCGTCTTCGGAGGCTCCGGGAAACACCAACTCGCTTTTCGAGGCGAGAAGGAGGAATTCGTTCCGGTTTTCAACGCCAAGCTTTTTGTAGAGCACCAGCATGCGTTGCTTGATGGTGCTTTCGCTTATGTGGTAGGAATTCGCGATACTGTCGTATTTTTCGTTCGCGAGGACCCGTTTCAGGAAGTCCAAATCCCGATTTTTCATATCGAACGTGCCAAGGTCGATTACGGGTTTTTCCGCGGGTTCGGGCATGAGGGAAGTCAGGAAGGGATAAAACAGGAAAAGAAGCAGGGCGAAAATGATCGCGAGCACGCCGATATAGAGCAGGGAGTGGAGAAACTGGGCCGTGCTCGTCAGTATCTGGAATAAAAGCGCCCCAAGCAGGATGAGCACGAGGGCGAAGAGCTTGGTTCTCGCCTTCTCCCTGAAAAACTCTCCCCGGAAGAGAAAGGCGGTTCCCAGTACGTACAGAAGGAACCCGATTATGTCCCCGCCCATGACGATGTTCAGGAGTCCGTTGAAAAAACAAAGCCCGGCGTAGACGAACAGCCGGGGCGGGAAAATAACCAGATAAAGGAACACGATCGCGGTGAGCGAATTCGAGATCAGGGTAATCGTGCTGGTGACGTCAACTTCATGGGCAAAATCCGGGCTGCTTTGAATCACGATGTTCGCGATTATGACGAGCAGCGTAAAAAACAGCCCGGTTGCCGGAATGATCTTCCAAAGATGTTCTTCCTTCAGGACCATGGTATGGTGGACACCTCCGACGTATCCGCGATTTCCTCAATCGCGGGATCGAAGTTGTCCGCGATTATGCGGAGTAGTGTATTCTTTTTTTCCTGGAAGTTCCATACGCCGGAGTTGAGGGGATTGTATTTTCCGGTCGAAAGGTCGTCTTCCTCGTCCCTTCGGTAGTCGTGGAGCATGATGAGGGCGAGCACCGCCATGCCGTGGGCAAGCGTCCTCTTGTTGCCCCCATGATGGTTCATGCCGAGCCTCAGCCGCGCGAAGACGTCCCAATCGTCGTCCGGCGAATGCAGGAAGGCTTCCTTGCCCCCCGTGGCCGCCAGGATGTATACGGAGAGGTTCGCCAGGGCCGTTCGTTTCGGGTTTTCGCAACCCGCGACGAAAGGTAATTCGGCGATCAGTCTCGCGGTTTTGCTTTCCCGGAGCCTCGACTCCGCCTCGCGCGAAAGTTTGAAGGTGCTGGAAATCGCATCGCAGATTTCTGACCACGCGCAGGAACTTGTCCGGCTTTTTGCTGTAGTACCGCTCTTTTCCATTAGAGTGCCTCCTTCCTGGAATTTGAAGGATGTTTTTCCACATCCTTTCGGTGTGATTATATATGAGAAATTGGATATTATGGGTACCGAGGACGCCCAAATGACCAAGTTGTACGCCAAAATAACTTAAGTTGTATTGCGATTGCGGTACCCCGCGTGTAACGTAAGAGCATCTAAAAATATCAAATCAAGAAGCCCGGGAACGCGGATACACTTACCCCCGCGTTCCCGGGCTTTTTGTCGTTAATGTCGTAGTACGCCGGTAGGGGATATGCCCGATATGTCCCGTGGGAAAGGGGTTCTATAGTAAAATAAAACATCGTACCATTTTTGTCGAAGGGAGTCGGGCATGGATCGCTTGAGGGCTATCGACAGGCGCAGGGTTCTCTCCAGGCATCTCGTCCGCCGAACCCGGGAGGAACTGAACGCCCCCCTTTCGGTGGGGAACGGAACCTTTTGCGTTACCGTCGATTCCACGGGGCTACAAACCTTCTACGGCGAATTTGCCGCCGGAGATGGCTCATTTCCCCTCTGTACAATGGCCGAATGGGGATGGCATTCCTACCCCGACGCGCCGAAGGACGATTCCTCCCTTCGGCTGGAATCTTTCGACTCCGGCGGACGTACCGTCGGGTACCCGACGGACGATCGCGGGCAGGAAGCCCTGTTTCGCTCCCTTCGCCAGAACGCCCACAAATTCAGCCTCGCGAGGATCGGCTTCGCGTTTCCCCGGGACGGGACGTACCCCCATGAACCTTTCCTGCAAACCCTCGATATTCATTCAGGCGAGATAGAGTCCGCCTTCACCCTCCGGGGAGCGCCCGTGCGTGTACTGACCCTCGTGCATCCGGACGAGGATACCCTCTGCGTGCGCGCCGAATCGCCCCTGATACGGGCCGGTCCCTTGCGCGTCGAGCTCGAGTTCCCCTACGGAAGCCACAAAAAATCCGGCGCCGACTTTTCGGTTCCGGACCGTCACTCCACCGCGACCCGCATGACGGAACGTGACCTGCTCCTGATCGAACGGCGCATGGATGGGACGCGGTACCGCGCTACCGTCCGGATGGGAGAAACGACCCGGGCCGCCTTCGACGCCGCGGGCGGAACGCCGCCGGGGGGCGAGCGGCCCCACTCGGTCCTCTTCTCTTCCGGGAGCGACTCCATCGAGATCTGCGTCCGCTTCGAACCCTCGGACGGGAGTCCTTTCGCGGAATTCGCCCGGCCCCCGGCCGAGAGGAGCCCGTTACCGTCCTTCGGCCGGGCCAGGGAAGCCTGCGCCGCCTTCTGGTCGGGGTACTGGGAACGGGGCGCGGCGCTGGACCTTTCCCCCTCCGCCGATTCCCGGGCCTTCGAGTTGGAGCGCCGGATAGTCCTTTCCCAATACCTCGCGGCGATCAATTCGAGGGGCGTTCTTCCCCCCGCCGAAACAGGGCTCGCGTGCAACAGCTGGTACGGGAAATTCCACCTCGAAATGCATTTTTGGCACGTCGCGCATTTCGCTCCCTGGGGGCGGCCGGAGGAACTTTTACGCAGCCTCGAATACTACCGGCGGATCTACGGCCGGGCGGGGGAACTCGCCCGCTCGCAGGGCTACACCGGGGTCCGTTGGCCGAAAATGTGCGACCCCTCGGGACGCAATTCCCCGTCGACCATAGCGCCCCTCTTGCTTTGGCAGCAGCCCCACCCGATCGCCCTGGCGGAACTCGCCTGGCGGGCCACCGGCGACCGGGACCTGCTCGGCCGGTACCGGGACGCGGTGGTTTCAAGCGCCGAATTCATGGCGGGCTTCCTCCGTCCCGACGGGGACGGCCTTTCCCTGGGGCCGCCGGTCATCCCGGCGCAGGAGCGCCACGACCCCCGCGAGACCGCGAATCCCGCCTTCGAGACGGAATACTTCCGGTGGGGCCTCAACGCGGCGAACGAATGGCTCGCGCGGCTCGGCGAGCCCGCGGTCCCGGAATTCGCGGAGGCTGCCCTCCGCCTTGCCCGGCCCGCGACGGCAGGGGGCGCGTATCTCGCCCACGGGCGTTGCCCCGACACCTTCGAGCGGTTCGCCACGGACCATCCGTCCATGCTGATGGCCCTGGGCGTCCTTCCGGGCGAGGGCCTGGACCGGGGCGCCATGTCGCGGACCCTCGACCTCGTGCGGGAACGCTGGGACTTTACCTCGATGTGGGGATGGGACTTTCCGGCCATGGCGATGACGGCCTGGAAGCTGGGACGTCGGGAGGACTCGATGGACCTTCTCCTCGCGGACTCGCCGAAAAACACGTTTCGCTCGAACGGCCACAACGCCCAGGTAGGGTCAGCGGACCTTCCTCTCTATCTGCCCGGGAACGGCGCCCTCCTTTTGGCGGTCGCCGCGATCGCGGGGGACTGCGCCTCGGGCGCGGAAGGGCCCCCGGGATTCTCGTTCCGGGGAGAGGGATTCAAACCGTATATATGAAAACCGGGAGGCATTCCGTGCGCAGGGAAGACATCCAGATCAGGGACCCGTTCATCGTGCCGTCGGGCGGCAAGTATTACCTTTTCGGCTCGACGGATCCGGATATCTGGAAGGGCAGGGGAGTCGGCTTCGACGTATGGACGAGCGACGGGGACTTGCGGGAATTCGAGGGCCCGAAGGCGGCCTTCAGGCCCCCGGCGGGCTTTTGGTCCGAGCGGAATTTCTGGGCCCCCGAGGTGCATGCCTACCGGGGCGCCTGGTACATGTTCGCGACCTTCCTGGTGACCGGCGCGAGGCGGGGAACCGCCGTCCTGCGATCCAGGGAATTGACCGGACCGTTCGAGCCTACCGGGCCGGGGCCCGTGACTCCCCCCGATTGGGAATGCCTGGACGGCACCCTCTACCTTGACCGGGCGGGGAGGCCCTGGACGGTCTTTTGCCACGAGTGGACCCAGGTCGGGGACGGGGAGATCCGCGCGATGCCCCTGTCCGATGACCTTTCAAAAGCCGCAGGGGACCCGGCATTGCTCTTTCGGGCGAGCGAGGCTCCCTGGACGGCTCCCCTGAAGGGCAGGGCCCCGGGCAGCTACGTGACCGACGGTCCCTTCCTCCACCGCCTCTCCGACGGGACTTTGCTCCTCCTCTGGTCGTCCTTCGACGCGGAGGGGGCTTATTGCCTGGGGGCCGCCCGCTCGGAGGGCGGCGAGTTGGCCGGTCCCTGGATACAGGAGGAGAAACCCATCGTCGCCGGGGGCGCCGGGCACGGCATGGTTTTCCGCTCCTACGCGGGGACCCTCTTTCTCGCGCTCCATTCCCCGAACCGCACCCCGGAGGAGCGCCTCGAATTGGTGGAGCTCGTCGAGCGCGGCGGTTCGCTTCGCGCCCGATACGCGCGGGAGGTCACGGCATGACCCGACACGGAATCCGCGACGCCTTCACGTCCTACCTGTTTCTCCTCCCCTGGCTCATCGGGTTTTTCGCCCTCACGCTCTACCCCATGCTCTATTCCCTTTGGCTCTCCTTCACCCAGTTCAATATCCTCCAGCCGCCCAAATGGATCGGGCTCCGCAACTTCGCGGTCATGTTCGCGGGCGCCGCGGACTTTCCCCGGGACGAGCGGTTCCTCAATTCGCTTTGGGTGACCTTCCGGTTCGTGTTCCTTTCCGTGCCCCTCAAGCTCGCCTTCGCCCTCGCGGTGGCCCTCCTCATGAACCAGCGGCTGCGCCTCGTGCCCCTTTACCGGACGGTCTACTATATCCCGACCCTGCTCGGCGGCTCGGTGGCCATCGCGGTCCTGTGGCGCCAGCTCTTCGCCGCCGACGGCGTGGTGAACATGATTTTGCGCGGCCTGTTTAACGCGAATCCCCCGGCGTGGATTTCGAACCCGAAGTACGCGCTCTATACGCTCGTGCTCCTGGTGGTTTGGCAGTTCGGCTCGCCCATGATCATCTTCCTCGCGGGCCTCAAGCAGATACCGAGGGAATACTACGAGGCGGCGAGCGTGGACGGGGCGGGACGGTTCCGGCAGTTCCTCACCATCACCCTCCCCGGGCTTTCGCCCATCGTGTTTTTCAACCTGGTCATGCAGATGATCAGCGCCTTCCAGTCCTTCACCCAGGCCTTCATCGTCTCGGGAGGGTCCGGCGGGCCCCTCGATTCCACCATGTTTTACAGCCTCTACCTCTACCTGAAAGGGTTCGCCTTTTCCGAAATGGGTTACGCCGCGGCGATGGCCTGGGTCCTTCTGCTTATCATCGCCGGCCTTACCCTCGCGACCTTCCGGGTTTCGGGTTCGCTGGTCAGTTACGGGAGCGGGGAATGAACCGGAAACTCGGCGAAGCCGCCTTCAAGGGCGCCGTGAACGTCGCGATAATCGTCCTCGGGATCGGGATGCTCTACCCGGTGCTCTGGCTCATAACCGCGTCCTTCAAGGAGAGCAACACGATCTTCTCGAGCCCCGGCCTGTGGCCCAAGGCCTTTACCCTCGCGAATTACGCCGAGGGTTGGAAGGGAATCGGGATCGTCGGGTTCGGGACCTTCTTCGCGAACTCCTTCGCGATCTGCGGCCTCTCGGTCCTCGCGAACGTCGCGTTCTGCTCGCTCACGGCCTACGCCTTCGCGCGCCTGAAATTCCCGGGGAGGAAATTCTGGTTCGCCGCGATGATGCTCACCCTGATGCTCCCCTCCCACGTGACCACCATCCCGCGCTACGTGATCTTCCGTTCTTTCGGCTGGGTGGACACCTGGCTCCCCCTCGTCGTGCCGAAGGTTTTCGCCACCGACGCCTTTTTCATCTTCCTTCTCGTGCAGTTCGTCCGGAGCCTCCCGAAGGACCTCGACGAGTCCGCCCTGATGGACGGCTGCGGAAAGCTCGGCATATACCTCAGGATCGTGATGCCCCTCACGGTTCCCGCCCTCATCACCACGGTGCTCTTTACCTTCCTGTGGACCTGGGACGATTTTTTCAACCAGCTGCTCTACCTCAATTCCCCGGGCCGTTACACCGTGCCCATGGGGCTCCGGCTCTTCCTCGATTCTTCGGGCATGTCGTCGTGGGGGCCGATGTTCGCGATGTCGGTCCTCTCGCTGGTTCCCTGCTTTATCCTGTTCTTCTCCCTTCAGCGCTACTTCATCCAGGGAATCACCACTACGGGTTTGAAGGGATGAATGTCCCCGAACTATACGGAGGTGAAACATGAAGAAAAAGTACGCGGTTTTGGCCCTGCTCGCGCTCTGCGGCGCGATGTCCTTCGCGGCGGGAAAGAAGGATGCCGCCCCCCCGACGCCCGCCCCGGCTCCCGCGCCCGCGGCGACGGCGATCCGGTGGGCCTACTGGGGAAGCGGCGTCCGGGTGACGATCAGCCAGGAGGCGATCGACCTCTTCCAGCGAAAGAACCCGGGGTTCACGGTGAACCCGGAGGTTTCTGGCGGCACGGGAGACCACTTCACGAAGGTGGATACCCAGATCGCGGGGGGGAACGGCCCTGATATCATCCAGATGGGCGGGAACCTCCCGGACTACGTGAAAAAGGGCGTGCTCCTACCCCTCGAGAAGTACGCGGGCGGCGCGCTGAACGCGGCGGCGATCGACCGGGGCGCGATAGAGTCAGGCACGATCGACGGGCACCTTTACGGCGTTTCCACCGGCGGCACGATGCCCGCCATGGTGTACAACAAGTCGATGCTCGAGCGCGCGGGCGCCCCGCTCCCGAAAACCTCGATGACCTACGCGGAATTCCGGGACTACCTCGTCAAGCTGAAGGCGCTGCTCCCGAAGGGCACCTACCCGATGATGGACGTGGGCTCCACCTCCTCGGGCTCCTTCCCCTTCGGGTACTGGACGCGCTATAACGGCACGCCGCTCTACGACGCCGTCGCGAACGCGAGCGCCGTGAAGGCCGCCGACGCCCAGAAGTACCTCGAGCTCTTCAAGGACTACCGGGACAACGGCCTCGTTCCCCCGGCGGACGTCGCCGCGGGCTTCGCGGAGACCAACGCCGACACCTCGGCCCTCATCGCGGGGAAGGTCGCCATCGACGTGATCTGGACCAACGCGCTGGGCAATTACCAGGCGGCCACCACCGACGACCTGGGGCTCATAGAGTTCCCGGGCGCGGCGGAGACGAAGGCCCTGTGGTCCGCGCCGAGCCAGTTCTACACGGTGAACAAGGACTCGAAGAATCCCGAGGCCGCAGTGAAGTTCATCGATTTCCTGGTGAACGATCCCGACGCCGCGAAAATACTCGGCAGCAACCGCGGGGCCTCGGCGTCCTCGACCGCCCGGGCGAGCGGCGCGAGCGACAAGAACGACGCCAAGATCCTGGCGTACATGAACGCCGCCGGGCCCCACTCGTCGAAGGAAACGGCGCACCTTCCCAACGACACGGAGTTCAACAGCACGCTCTACCTCATTTACCAAAAGGTCGCCTTCGGCCAGCTTACGCCGGCCCAGGGCGGACAGCAGATCCAGGACCTCATTTCACGGATGATTAAAAAATAAACGGCAGGCGATCCCGGGCGGGCATGGGTCCGTCCGGGTTTCGCGTTCCCTCAATACGAAAGGCTGAAGCTGAAATCCACCTCGAGTCTCTTTCCCCCGATTACCCGGCTTTCCGGGCGGCAGTCCCAGGCGAAGCCGAGCTTTACCGGGAGCGATTTCATCGCGTCGAAGAGGAAGAGGATTTCCCCGCCCACCGCCGCGCCGTAATCGTCCAGGTAATCGGAGGCGTCGGGATCCCGGGCCCAGAAAAGGTCGACCGAGGGCGCCGCGTCTATCTCCGCGGAGTCGAAGCGGGCGATCCGCGTCTGCACGCCCGTGCGGAGGAAGGCGCCGTAGTTGCCGGAAATCTCCCCGTTCCTGATACCCCGCACCCGGGCGCCCAGGTCGAGCTGGGGCAAGCCCGAGGCGGCGAAGGCGTAGGCGCTGAAGCCCGGGTTGAAAGGCCCGAGGGCGCGGTAGGCGGCCAATTCCGCCTCGGCGATGAAGCTGTCGCGGATCGAGTCGTAGCGGGGGACGGAGCGATCCCAGCCCGCGGAAGCCGAGGCGGTCCAGCCGTCCCGGAAGTTCCCGACCCAATCGAAGGCGTCCACCGCGAAGGTGTTCTTGACGGAGACGGAGAGTTCCAGGGGGCCGTAGGCGAGCAGGTCGGGGTCGCTCGCCTCGACGAGGCGGTTCGCGGGGCTGCCCGCCACGCGGGCCGAAACCGTGTCGGAATAGCGGTCGCCGAAGCGGCGCGTCAGCCCGCCGGAAGCGGAGAGGCTCGTCACCTCGGCCTCGACCCCGGTACGGCCGCGGTATTCGACCGTCCGCTTTCCCCGGGTGGCCCCGCCGCCCAGGAACAGGGAGACCGGCCCGAGCTCGATGCCGGACACCGTCGTGAAGAGCATGAAATTGGGCTCGGTCCAGCGAAGGTTGTCGTTTTCGTCGGGAGGCGCGGTATAGAGGCCTATGAGAAAGAGGTTCCGCAGGGTGCCCCCCAGGTTTGGCATGTTGACGATGGATCCTGCCTGGAGCCCGTCGTTGCTGTTGTAAAACGCGTAGGGGATGGGGATGACAGGGGCTCCGTCCTCTATCTCGACGACGAGGTCCGCGAGGTAATCGTCGATCCATTCCACCCGCACCGCGGATTTCTTGAATACCCGGAGCTTTTCGAGCTTCCTTGCCCGGTCCGCGGCATACTCCTCGAGGGCGGCGGAATCCTGAAATTCCAGGCCCTCGGCGGGGCCGAGAAGGGAAACGAGCGCCTCCGGGCGGGTTCGCCCATCGATCCGGTATATTTCATTCCGTATGGCGATGCGCGGGTTCTCCCCGGCTTCTTCGGCCGAAACCGCGAAGGCCGCGAGGGCGTTCAGCGCCAACACAAGCAGTACAGTGACGGAGAGTCGGTCCGCCGCCTTGGTCAATCGGTTCATAGTTGATAATATAACCAAATTAACCGGCGAATTTGTCCTGGCTACCGGATTATTTGCTCTTGACTTAATAAATACTACAGTGTATACAGTATATATACAAGGAGTTTTAATTATGGGTAAAACGCTTGCGCAGAAAATTTTTGAATCCCACGTGGTCGACAAGCCCTTCGGCGAGGCCTGGGTACTCCGGCTTGACCGGGTCTTCTGCCACGAGATCACCACTCCCGTCGCGATCAACGACCTCGTAGCCCGGGGCATGGATACCGTATTCGACGCCGACAAGATCAAGGCCGTCATCGATCACGTAACCCCCGCGAAGGATTCCAAGACCGCGGAGCAGGGCAGGGTCCTTCGCAAATGGGCCGAGCGCCAGGGAATAAAGGACTTTTTCGACATCGGCAAGAACGGCGTCTGCCACGCCCTCTTCCCCGAGAAGGGCTTCGTCCGCCCGGGCTTCACCGTGATAATGGGGGACAGCCACACCTGCACCCACGGGGCCTTCGGCGCCTTCGCCGCGGGAGTCGGCACCACCGACCTCGAGGTCGGCATTCTCAAGGGCGTGTGCGCCTTCCAGTATCCCGGCACGATCCGCTTCGAGATCGACGGGAAACTGCCCGCCGGGGTCACCCCGAAGGACGCGATCCTCACGATCATCAAGAAGGTCGGCGTGAACGGCGCCACCAACAAGGTGATGGAATTCGCCGGGAGCGCGGTGGACGCCATGTCGATGGAAGGCCGCATGACCCTGTGCAACATGGCGATCGAGGCGGGCGGCACGAGCGGCGTCTGCATGCCCGACGCCGTCACCGTCGAGTACCTCTGGCCCTTTATCGGCCCGGACGGCGACAAGACGTACGCGAACAAGGACGAAGCCCTGGTCGATTTCCTGAAATGGCACTCCGACCCGGACGCGGAATACGAGGCGGTCCACAAGATCGACGCGGCGAGCCTCGTGCCGGTGGCCACCTTCGGCTTCAAGCCCGACCAGGTCAAGACCATCAGGGAGATGGCGGGGACCAAGGTCGACCAGGTGTATATCGGCAGCTGCACGAACGGCCGCATCGAGGACCTGAGGCAGGCCGCCGCGGTGCTCAAGGGCAAGACCGTGGCCCCGGGCGTGCGCGGCATCGTGAGCCCCGCCACGCCGGCGATTTTCCGGGAAGCCCTCAAGGAAGGCATCATCCAGGTTTTCATGGACGCGGGCTTCTGCGTCACGAACCCGACCTGCGGCGCCTGCCTCGGCATGTCGAACGGCGTCCTGGCCGACGGCGAGGTGTGCGCCTCCACGACGAACCGGAATTTCTTCGGCCGAATGGGCAAGGGCGGGACCGTCCACCTGATGAGCCCCGCGAGCGCCGCCGCGACCGCGGTGGCCGGGACCATAACCGAGGCGTGAGTTAAGGAGTACGATATGACCAAATTCGACGGCAAGGTCCTTTTCCTGGACCGGAGCGACATAAACACCGACGAGATCATCCCCGCGAAATACCTCACGGAGATTTCGAAAGAGGCGCTGAAGCCCAACTGCCTCGAGGACCTGAAGGTGCCGGGCTTCGAGCCCAAGCGGGACGTGCCGGGGAAGGCCGCGATCGTGACCCGGGCGAACTTCGGCTGCGGCTCGAGCCGCGAGCACGCCCCCTGGGCACTGGAAGTGAACGGGATCAACATCGTGATCGCCGAGAGCTTCGCGCGCATTTTCCGGCAGAACATGTACAACTGCGGGCTCATCGCGACCGAGCTCGCGGCCGCGGAAATAGACGAGGTGTTCAAGGCCTTCTCGGGCCTCGATACCTCCGTCGCGGTCGACCTCGCCGCGGGAAAGATCGCGTTCTCGGCGACCGGCGCGGGCGGGGCGAAAGTCGCGAAGGCTTACTCCTTCAAACTCGGCGAGTTCGAGGACGCCCTCGTGAAGGCCGGCGGCTGGGTCGCCTACGCCGCGGCGAACTACTGAGGTCCTGCCCGTGGCAAGGCGCGTTCCCGTCGCCGGGATAATCGGCGGCCTCGGCCCCGAGTCGACGGTCGACTACTATACCTCGATCCTCCGGCGCTTCCGGGAGCGGGACCGCGCCCCGCGTTCCGCGGGGTACGCCCCGCGTTCCGGGGGGTACGCCGAGCGGAATCCCGAGCTTCTCATCGCGAGCGTGGACATTCACGCGATGCTCGCCCTGGTGGAGGCCCGCGACTTCGGCGCCATGGAGAACTTCCTCCTGGACGCCGTCGGGCGGCTCGCCCGGGGCGGCGCCGATTTCGCGGCGATAGCCTGCAACACCGCCCACGTCGTCTTCGACGGCGTCGCGGCGAAAAGCCCGATCCCGCTCGTCTCCATCGTCGATTCGGCCTGCGGCCTAATGAGGTCCGCGGGCCGTCGGCGCGCCCTCCTTACCGGGACGGCATTCACGATGGGGGAGGGATTTTACGCGGAGCGGGCCCAGGCGATGGGGATCGAGATCGTCGCGCCGGAGAAGGCCGACCGGGAGGCTATACAGGACGTGATTTTCCCGGAGCTCGAGGAAGGCATCGTAGTCCCGGAGAAGAAGGCGAGGTTCGTGGAGATAGCGAACCGGTACGCCCGGGAGGCGGGGATAGACTCGGTTATCCTCGGCTGCACGGAACTCCCGCTCATGATAGGGGACGGGGACCTCGCGGTCGCGACGGTGAACCCCTCGGCGGCCCACGTGGAAGCGATCGTGGGCGCGCTCCTCAACCCCCGATAGTTTTCAGGAATCCCTCGACGAAGCTCGGGTCGCGGATGACGACGAACCGCTCGATATCGAATTCGTTCGAGGCCATCGCCTCGAGATACTGGGTCCGCCGGTTTTCGTGGGTGTTCCAGGCCCAGAGTATTATCGAGTCCCTCGACAGGAAGGATTTCCTGAAGGTTTCCCTGTTTCCCTTCCAGAGTTTCTTGCGGCCGAACACCCGATGGAAGGTGCGCAGGATTACCCGGCGCATGACGGTGAGCTTCGAGTAATCGAGCCACACGACCGTGTCGCTTTTCCCCCAGGTAAGGTCGCGGACCTTGTTGTAGTTCCCGTGGATCACGAAACCGCGTTCCCCGCAGGAGGCGATCGCTTCCGCTATGCGGCAACGGAATTCCCCCGTGTCGCAGCCCTGCCAGTCCGGCTCCCAGTACAGCGCGTCCAGCTCTATGTCGTGGAGGCCGAGCCTCGAGGCGAGAAGGGCGGCGAGGGTGCTCTTCCCGGAGCCGCTCGTGCCCACGACGATGATCCGGGAATCCGGGCCTAGCCGGGGAGGGGTTTCGGGGCAGCCCTTCTCCCGGTCGTAAACGTAGACCTCCACGGGAGCGTCAGAACGCGAGGTCGGCGGTCTTGATCACCGACGCGGTTCGCCCGGGATACTCGACCCCGGCGATGCCGACGTTGAGCTCGGCGATGAGGTCCCGCGCGGGGATCGTCCGGTCGCCTTCGACTTTCAGGTCCCTGGCGGTATGGGCGTCGCCGAGGAGCACGAGGTCGAACCCATGCTCGAGGGCGCCGTAGGCAGTCGCCCGGATGCACCAGTTGGTCACCGCGCCGGCGAGGACCACCGTCCGGATTCCCCTTTCGCGGAGGGTCCCGTCGAGGCCGGTTTCCTCGAAGGAGGAATTGTAGCGCTTGGCCACCAGGAGGTCGCCTTCCTTCGGCTCGAGCCCGTCGGCAAGCTTCCAGGCCGCGCTCCCCTTCACGAGGTTCTCGTCTTCGTGCTGAACCCATGCGACCAGGGCGCCGGCCTCCCGGGCCCTGCGTTCCGCCTCGAGAATCCGCTCGACGACCCGGCCGGTTTCGTGGGCGTTCGCGACGACCGCGGCCTGGGTATCCACTACGAGAAGTACCGTTTCTTTGGCTTTCATTGAAAAAAGGTACCACAGGCGGGGCGGCGCCGCAACGGTCCCGTCGGCGTGCCGGGCAAATCGATATCGCCGCAACGGGCGTGCCGGGTATTGCCGGACACCCGGTGGACACGCCCGAACCGGGGGCGTGTTCAAGAACCGAAAAAAACGCACTTTGCCCCGAAAAAAAACACCTTTACACGCAGCCTCCCCGGGGAGATACTTTTCCCATGGCCATAATCCAGGCGAGCGGACTTTCGAAATCTTTCTCGAGCGCGGTCAAGGAACCGGGACTCGCGGGCGCGGTAAAGCACCTGTTCAAGCCGGCGTACCGCGAGATCAACGCGGTGAGCGACGTGAACCTCTCGGTCGAGCCGGGGGAACTCGTGGCCTACGTGGGCCCGAACGGCGCGGGTAAGTCCACCACGATCAAAATGCTTACCGGCATACTCATGCCGAGCGCGGGAACGGTCTCGGTGAACGGCTTCGACCCCTACCGCCGGCGCATGGACAACGCGAAGCAAATCGGCGTCGTCTTCGGCCAGCGCACCCAGCTCTGGTGGGACATTCCCGTGCGCGAATCCTTCACCCTCATCCGGGACATTTACGGCATGACGGAAAGCCGCTACCGCGACAACCTCGGCTATCTTACGGAAGTGCTCGGCCTCGCGGAGTTCCTCGACATGTCCGCCCGCAAGCTTTCCCTCGGCCAGCGCATGCGCGCCGACCTCGCCGCCTCCTTCCTCCACGACCCGCCGGTCGTCTTCCTCGACGAGCCGACCATCGGCCTGGACATCGCCGTCCGGGAGCGCATCCGCGCCTTCCTCACCCAGGTGAACCGCGACCGGGGCGTGACCGTCCTCCTCACCTCCCACGACCTCGACGACATCCGCGACGTGTGCAAGCGACTCGTCATCATCGACCGGGGCACGATAATCTACGACGGCGCCCTCGAAACCCTCCTCGACCTCTGCGTGAAAACCCGCACCATGCACCTCCGCGTTTCCTCCGGCGGCGCCGCCCTGGCGGAGCGCCTCGCGGGCAACCCGAAGCTCTCGGTGATCGCCGCGGACGAAACCGGGCTCTCGGTGGAGTTCGACCGCTTCGCCCTTTCCGCCCGCGACGTGGTGACCCTCGCCATCGCCTCGGGAGACGTGGTCGACTTCCGCATCGACGAGCCCGAGATAGAGCGGGTGATCAAGAACGTGTACGAGGGCAAGCTCGACCTCGGCGGGGCGAAGGGGCGCTGATGAGGAAATACCTCCGCCACGCGGCCCTCGCGATCCAGGAAACCCTCGCGTACCGGATCGCCTACGTCGTCAACATGGTCAGCACGGTCGTCACCTACGTCGTCGTCTTCCTCATCTGGCTCGCCGTGTACTCCGGGAGGCAGAGCGTCGGGGGCTTCGACTGGGCCGAAATGAAAAGCTACCTCATCGTGTCCCTCTTCATGAGCGCCCTCGTGTCGGGCTCCAGCGAGTTCCGCATCTCCCGGGCGATCCGCTCGGGGAACATCGCGGTGGAGCTCATGCGCCCGGTGGACTACCAGAAGGCGAGCCTCGCGATCACGGTCGGCAATACCGCGAGCGAGGGCGTCCTCGTCGGCGTCGCCTGCCTCGGCTTCGCCTTCGCCTTCGGCGTCACCGTGCTGCCCCATGGCGCCCTCCAGTGGCTCGGCTTCCTCTCCGCGGTCCTCATCGCGGTGGCGATAAAATTCCTCCTCGTCTACGTCTTCGGCCTCGCCTGCTTCTGGACCCAGACCCTCATGGGCATCTCCTGGATGCGGAAGGGCCTTACCGACTTCTTCTCCGGCGCCCTCGTTCCCCTGAGCTTCTTCCCGCTTTGGCTGGGCCGCGTCGCCGACTGGCTTCCCTTCCGGAACGTGGTCTGGGTTCCCGCGGGCGCCTTCACCGGCCGGCTCGCGGGCGCGGAACTCGCCCGTTCCCTCGGCGTCGGCCTCGCCTGGGTCGTCGGCATGTGGCTCCTCGGCCGCGCCATCTGGGCCCTCGCCATGCGGCGGGTCACCGTGCAGGGAGGCTAAGGGAATGGAAAGAAACCGCGAACAGGAAACGCGGCGCCCTTCGGAAGCGACCGCGAAACCCGCCGCCCCCCGCGACCCCGCGCCGGCCCCGGATCCCCGCCTTGCCGGCCCCGGCCGTACGGTCTACCTCTTCTTCCGCTTCCTCGCCCAGAACACGAAGATAAAGCTCGAATACAAGGTCGACTCCCTCATCATGTTCGTCTCCGGGGCGGCCATGCAGGCCCTCGGCTTCATGTTCCTCTCGGTCCTCTTCTCGCGCATTCCCTCCATCCGCGGCTGGACCCAATGGGAAATCGTGTGGATGCTCGCCATCGTCTTCGTCTCCGAAGGCCTCGTCTCCTTCGCCTTCGAGGGACTCTGGCAAATGGCCTTCCTCGTGAACACCGGCGACCTGGACCGCATGCTCCTCCGCCCCGTCTCGCCCATCCTGCAGATCCTCACCTACACCATGGGCATTCACGGCATCGGCAACATGGCCCTGGGCGTCGTCCTCCTCGTCGTCTCCACCTCCCGGGTCGCCGTCGCATGGACGGTCGCGAAAATCCTCTTCGTCCCGGTCTTCATCGTCTCGGCCTGCGCCATCCGCACCGCCGTCTCCTTCGCCGCGAACTGCTCAACCTTCTGGCTCAAGGCCTACTTCAACGCCTTTCCCCTCATGATCTACCAGCTCGCCGACTTCGTGAAATACCCCTCCTTCATCTTCGGCCGCGCGGTCGAGGCTTTCGTCTTCTTCGTCATCCCCTACGCGTTCATCAGCTACGTCCCCGCCACCTGGCTCTTCGGCAAGGCCCCCTGGGGCGTCTGGGCCTGGGCCGCCCCCGCGGTCGCGCTCTGGTGCGTGGTGCTCGCCCGCGCGGTCTTCTATCGCGGCCTCAGGGAATACGACGGTTCCGGAAACTGAGAAAGCGCGAGGTCGAGGCAGGCAGGGGCGCGGGCGATTCGCGCGGGCCCCCTCGGAGCCCCTCGAAGAAAGTCGGCGCCTGCGCGAGGCGCGCGGGGCGCCCTTGCGGAAAACGCCTTCCGGATGTAACCTGAACGGGTAAACATTAAAAAAACCGAGGTGTTGGCCAATGCTACAAAGCGCGGAACCGGTATCCACCAAACGCATGCTCGTCTCCCTGATCAAATCGATCGACGCGTACAACAGCCTGCTCAAGGACCATCACCGCCGCGTCACCGCCTTCGCCCATCGGCTCGGCGTCGAATTCGGCCTTCCCCCCAGGCGCCTCGCGAAACTCGTAATCGCCGCCTCCATCCACGATATCGGCGCGATCTACGTGAAGGAGCGGGAGCAGCTCATGCGGATCGACGTGGAAGACCCCGAGCCCCACGCGATAAACGGGGCGCGCATCCTCTCGGGCATCCCGGCCTTCGACGGCATCAGGCTTCTCGTCCGGTACCACCACGTCCGCCACGATGACGTGGAGCGGGGCCTTGTAAGCGCCTCGGAGGTGCCGGAAGAAAGCTGGTTCCTCCACCTTGCCGACCGCGTCGCCATCTACGACCTCAACTTCGCTTCCGAGCCGGACCCCCGGGAACGGGTGCGCGCGGAAATACGGTCCCGCTTCGGGCGGGACTTCCTTCCGGAGCTTCGGGGCGCTTTCGAGCGGGCGGCTGCAACCGAAGGGTTCTGGCGCGACGCGGACGAAGACGAATACCGGGAGCTTTTGACCTTCGCGGTGGACGCCGAGCTGGACGAAACCGTAGGGGCGGACCTCGAAAGCCTCGCGCTCCTTTTCGCCCGGATAGTCGACAACAGAAGCCATTGGACCCACGCCCATTCCCGAATCGTGGGGGTGCTCTCCGGCAGGATCGGCGGGCTCATGGGCTACCCCCCGGAGACCTGCGCCAAGCTCCGGGTCGCGGGCTTCCTCCACGATATCGGAAAAATCGCGGTACCCGCGGAAATCCTCGAGAAGCCCCTTCCCCTGGACGAGGCCGAACGGGAAACCATGGAAAGCCACGCGCGCTTCTCCTCCCTCATCCTTTCCGGGGACGACGAACTCGCGGAGATAGGCCGCTGGGCCGGGAACCACCACGAGAGGCGGGACCGGACGGGGTACCCCCTCATGACGGGGGGGGAACGTTTCGAGCCCGAAAGCGACATCATCGCCTACGCCGACGTGTTCGCCGCCCTTCTCGAAAACCGGCCTTACCGCTCCGCCCTATCCCCACAGGAGGCGATGGACGTGCTCAAGTCCCTCAGCCCGCTCAAGCTCAGCCAGGACGTATTCAACGCCATCGCCGCCAACTTCGCCGAACTCGTCTCCCTTCTCGACGAAGACCGCGAGCGGGACCTCGGGTTCGGGGGCGAGCGGGACCGGGGCCAAGAACCCTGGCTTTCGGTGTGAGGGCTCCCGCTCCCCCCCCGGTTGGAAACCCACATCCCCCTGAATTATACTTTCGGTACGCGGCCTCTCCTCGCCGCGGGAAACCGCCGACCGGCGGATGGAGGTATACATGGCGACCAATAAGGTGACGCTTCACCGCGTCCTTACGGCCAAACCGGAAAAAATCTATCGGGCGTTTCTCGACCCCGACGCCCTGGCGAAGTGGCTCCCGCCCTTCGGCTTTACCGGGCATGTCCTCGAATTGGACGCGAAAGTCGGGGGAACGCGCCGGATGTATTTCGCCAACTTTTCGACCGGCACCCGCGACTACTTCGGCGGCGACTATCTCGAACTCGTCCCGAACGAAAAAATCCGCTACACCGACCGCTTCGACAACCCGGACCTTCCGGGGGAAATGACCGTCACGGTCACGCTTAAGGCGGTCTCCGTGGGCACCGAACTCACCGTGGTACAGGAAGGAATTCCCGGGGTCATACCCCTCGACGGGTGTTACCTCGGCTGGCAGGAATCCCTCGCCCAGCTCGCCAAGGTGGTGGAGCCCGACATTCCGGGGTGAAGAAGGCAAGGTCGCGCTGAAAAAGGCGATCGACATGACCTTCGTGCCCCACTACGAGGAAATCGCGAAGCTCGACGATCCCACCATCCAGCAGGTGGTACCGAAGCTTTCGGGCGCCGACCTCGTGACCGCCCTCGCGGGCGCGCCCGCCCATATCAAGGAAGCGGTGTACCGGAATCTCTCCGAGCGGGGCCGGAACGCGATCAGCGAGGCGCGCATGGAAACGTTGAAGGGCTGAACGGCGGGAGACCGCGGTTTCAAGGGAGGATATGATGCCGGCGAAAATCGAACGGATCAATCTCGGGTTCGTGAATTGCTATCTCATCAAGACCGATGGGGGATTCATCCTCGTGGATACGGGGATCGGGGCGCTGCGCGAACGGCTCGCGAGAAGCCTGGACGCCGCCGGCTGCGGCGGCAAAAACCTGAAGCTGATAATCCTCACCCACGGCGATATCGACCATTCCGGGAACTGCGCGTTCCTCGGGGAAAAATACGGCGCTCCCGTCGCGATGCACGCGGGCGATTCGGCGATGGTCGAGACGGGCGACATGAACGCGGACAGAAAGGTGAACTCGCGCTTCATGCGGTTCATGCAGGCGATCATGAAACTGACCGGCGCGGCGGCGAAGATGGCGCGGGACTTCGAGAAATTCACGCCGGACATATTGCTCGCTGACGGTCAGCGGCTCGACGCGTACGGCCTCGACGCGAAGGTCATGCATATTCCCGGGCACACCGACGGATCGATCGCCGTCCTTCTGGACTCGGGGGAGTGCATATGCGGCGATACCATGCAGAACAACCGGTCGGCGATTATCGTCAAGCACGAAGGGGACCTGAGGCGCAGCCTCGACAAATTGTCGGCCCTGAACCTGAAAACGGTATATCCCGGCCACGGGAAGCCTTTCGCCTGGAAGGGCCTCGGGGCATAAAGATGGGTGCCCGTGACGCCGTAGCCGCGCGACGGGCAATCCCCCGGCAAGGGACGGACAGAAAGGCTGAACCGCGGGGTTTATGGTCCGCGGATCGCGTTTCCCCGGCAATGCCCTTCCGGGGCCCGTCGCGCCACGCCGGGTGAATCGATTTTTTTTTGGGAGACAAGAGTATGAGAATGTGCTGGGTAACCGTCAACGTAAAGAACATGGAAGAGTCCGTCGCTTTCTGGCAGGACATCGTGGGACTCAAGATCGACCGCCGCATGAACCCCATGCCGGGCACCGAGCTCGTATTTTTCGGAACCGGGGGCGGCACGGAGGTGGAGCTGATCGCCAACGCGAAAAACCCGAACCCCCAATACGGCAAGGACATGTCCGTCGGCTTCGAGACGGCCTCCCTCGACGCCCTCATCGCGAAACTGAAGGAAAAGGGCGTGGCAATGCAGGGGCCGTTCCAGCCCAACCCCGCCGTGCGCTTCGTCTATATCGAGGACCCGAACGGGGTGCGCATCCAGTTCGTGGAGAACGCGAGGTAAACCCCGTCGCGCCGCCGGAAAGGGCGACTCCCCTTTCCGGCTTGACGTCCCGCCGTCGCGGGTTTACCGTGGTGTCATGAAAGAACGTACCCTCGGCTTCCTTTTCTTCGGCCTCGCGGCCGCCTGCGGCATTTCCTTTCTCGCCTTCCGCGACGCCCTTCCCCTCGCGGGCGCCATCGCCCTCAAGCTCGCCCCGACGCTCCTCATGTGCGCGTGGATGCTCGCGAAGGGCGTCGACTCGGTGGATATCTTCATCCTTCTCGGTCTCGTCTTCTCCCTCGTCTGCGACTTCTTCATGGAGCTTCCGGACGGCGAGCGCTTCACCCGGGTAGGCATGGGCAGCAACATGCTCGCCCTCGTCCTCTATACCGTTTACTTCGTGCGCTCCGACCCCGGCCTCGACCTGCGCCGGCTCTTTCCGCCAGCCCTCCTCATGGCGGTCTTCTTCCTCATCCTCAACCCCAACCTCGGCGAGAACCGACTGCCCGTCCTCGCGTACTGCGTCATTTACGCCCTCTTCCTCTGGCGCGCCTCCGCCAGGATCGGGGACGAGGAAATAGGCCGGGCCGCCCAGCTCACGAGCTACGCGGGGAGCATGGTCCTCGCCGCGAGCGACTGCGTGCTGGGCCTCATGGTATTCGGCCTCGTGTCGGGACACCCGGCGCTTTACGCCTCGGTAATGTTCCTCTGGTGGACCGGGCTCTTCCTCCTGATGGCGACGGCGGACATCAAGACCGTCGCGCGGCGGGCGAGGCCGCCGGCCGCCGCTTGAACCGCGATTTCCTGATCCTCGGGATAGCCGAGACCGACGATCCGGCGGAGATCAAAAAGGCCTACCGGCGGCGCGTGAAGGAGCTGCATCCCGACACCGCGGAAACCGGGGAGATCCTGAAAAACCATTTCCTTTTCGCGGAGGTGTGCGAGGCGTACCGGAGGCTGACGGCGGGCTCGCGGGGCGGGGCGGTCCGCGGACCCGCGGCGGCCGGAAGCGGCGCGCCTCCCCGGCGGGAGGACGCCGCCCGGCGCGGTCACCCGGACCCGGGCGGGGCGGTCCGCGGACCCGCGGGCGCCCGGGGCGACGCCGCCGGGTCCGGGGCGAACGCGATGAGGCCCCACGCCGATCCCGCCTGGGCGTACTACCGGAAGGCGAGCGAGTATTTCTCCCGCATCCACCCCTCGGCATGGAACGCGGAGCGGAGTATACTGGTCGACGCGAAACTCGCCCACGACGCCGAGGCTCAGCGCCAAACCGCGGAGCGGGTGCGCGGGCTCGTCAAGCTCTTCCCGAAGGCCTATCTTTATTTCAGCACCGTGGCGAACGAATATCCCGACTCCCCGTGGGCCGAAGACGCCCGGGACAAGATGCGCGTCATCGAAAAGAGGATCGCGCGGTATCGGAATATCATCGAGTCGTTTACCGAATGGGGCGCGTATCCGGAACGGTCGAAAGAGGATTTCGAGGGACGCATGCGGGAGGCGAAAAAACGTTACGGCGAGTTTCCCGAGGAATCCCGCGAAAAATGGCGCGAATAGGCGGCTCCGGAAAATAACCCGGCAACGATTCCAATACCTCCAAAAAGGTTTTTTTCAAACCTGCAAGGCCGACGTACCCACCGGATTTTCTTACGTTTCGGGCGGCTTGAGTTGAACTCTCCCCGGCGATGCGGTACACTAGGGTCTCGGGAAAACTGCCGCTTTATCGCGCGGCATTCCTTCCCGAACAGTTTCTATCTTGCGGAGTCGGAAGTTCAACAACTTACATCCTGCCATGTCACGTTCCGACTCTCAGGGAAAACATTCCCATACATCCCGTAATGCCGTCTTTAATTTCCTTCAAGGAGCACTAAATATGAAGAACAGAATATTGACGCTGCTGTTGCTTACCGGAATTTGCGCGTCTTCTTTCGCCCAGATCCGCGACTATATTTACGTCGTGCGGCCCGCGTACGACGCGAAGGTCCTCTCCATCTTCGAGTCGACCGCCGACGCCATGGAGAAGAACGGGATCAAGGACGCCGCGGAATACGTGCGTAAGTCCAAGGACGGCGGATTCGGTTCCGGCTTCCTGATTACCGCGTCGAACGGGCGCAATTACGTGGTCACTAACCGCCACGTGGTGGTCGACGCCTCGGAAGCGACCCTCGAGATCGAAA
Source organism: Spirochaetales bacterium (assembly GCA_003245785.1). Taxonomy (GTDB): domain Bacteria; phylum Spirochaetota; class Spirochaetia; order Treponematales; family Treponemataceae; genus Teretinema. The sequence continues at coordinate 24,068 of QKCE01000279.1, forward strand.
GCGCCGACGGCGCGACGACCAAGATCAGCGGGGCCAAGGTCATCGCGGTGGACGACGAGGTGGACCTCGCGCTCATCGAGCTGCCCGAGGGCACCCCGGTCCGCAAGGGGCTTCAGTTCGCCCCGGCCAAGGCGAAGGACGGCGACGACGTCCTGTCCGCGGGCTATCCCGGGCTCGGAAACAAGCCCTCCTGGCAGCTCGGCAAGGGCTCGATCACCAACGCGTCCGCGCGGGTGGGCGAGCTCGTCGACACGGAACGCACCACCCTTATCCAGCATTCGGCCCAGGTCGACCCGGGCAACTCGGGCGGCCCGCTTCTCATCCCGAACGCCGCCGGCCGCGAAGGCTACTACGTGCTCGGCGTGAACACCTGGAAGGCCAGCTCCCGCCAGGCCGCCAACTTCGCGATTCCCGCGGCGGCCGTGCAGGCCTTCGTGGAGCGCGTCATTTCTTCCCAGGGAGTCGACAAGGCATCCGCCGCCCTCGCCGTCCGGGGCAAGGATTTCTCCGTTACCAGCGCCATAGACAACGAGGACGACCCGATGGAACGCTCCCGGAGAATCGCCCGGTACGTCTCCCTCGATTACGTTTCCTCCTACGGGACGAAGGCGCTCCTGAACGCGTATTCCTCGGCGCCCACCGTGGCGATCCGCGAGATCATGGGAACCCTGGTGGACCTTTCCCCCATAGAGGGAATGCGCCTCGCCATCGCCTACGAAATCGACGGGAAGCTCAGGGACGGCGATACCCTTCTCACCCTCGCCGCGCCTACCGCCCCGACAGTAACCTCCGGCGGGAAGGAAGGGACCATGAGCTTCGGCTCGGACAAGCTCGGCCCGGTGGAGACGAAGTGGGTAATGGAAGCCGCCAACTGGCGCCTCGACTGGTTCATGAAGCAGTACCAGGCGGAAGAAAAGACCGATTCCAAGGGCACCTCGAAAGTGACCCTCGAGCCGCCCTATTACGGGATGCTGTACGCGGCGGTAAACCTGCAGGAAACCCCCGGTACCACCTTTGTCGGCGGAATGGAAGGGAACGGCCACTACTTCGGCCTCGGCATGGAAGTCGGCGGCGGGCTCATCAATATAGAGGCCGACCCGGCCGATCCCTACTCCGAGGACTCGAGCGCCCTCCTCGTGAAAATGGCGGGCTTCCTGCGGCTCCAATTCCCCGTCTCCATGGATCCCGTATCCTTCGTCCCCTACGTCGACCTCTCCGGCGGAATGCAGATCAGCGTCGGCTCGTTCGACGGCTATAACGGGCTCTATTCCAGTTACGGCGCGGGCCTGAACCTCTGCTTCGGCGGGGACCTGGTCACCATAGTCGGCATCGAGGTTGGCCGCGAAGGTTCCTCCGGGATGTTCGACGCCAGCGGCGCGTACGACGTTACCTACGTGACCCTGAGCGTCGGGTTCGGCGCCAAATAACCGATCATGAAAGAAAACATACATAAGAGAACAAGGAGGACTATCGTGAAGAAATGGAGAGCGGGCGCGGCCTTGACCGCGCTCATCGGCATCGCGGCGATCGGGTTCGGCTCATGCTCGACCCTTACCGCCGGCACGCCTTCGCTGAACGACAAACTCGTGAAAAAGGCGGACTTCGCCGGGCCTGAGGACAGTACCCTCGTGTACGGCTTCGTCGGCATGCCCGGCTTCCTGTCCACCGCGCAAATCCCGACCACCGAATTCGCGCAGATCAATCCCGCCGTCGAGCCTGCGCTGCTGTCCCCGGGAAAGATGGGAACCTTCTTCTACTTCCAGCCGGTGCCGAAGGGTTCCGAGCTCCACCTGGTATACTATTCGTATACCTCGGGAAGGACCACCTATTATTCCTACGAGGGAATCCAGAAGGGCCTCGACCTCGACATCCAGACCGAAAAGGCCGGGCTGCATTACGCGGGGAGCTACCTGCTGACTTCGCTGGAGAAGGGCGGATTCTTCAGCATGCCGAAAGATTACGGCTTCCACCCCACCGGGAAGGAAACCGAGCTTGACGCGCTGAAGAAGCTTCTTTCCAAATTCAAGGGGACCGCGTGGGAACCCGTGATCCTCGCGCGCATGGAGGAACTCAATGAAACCAAATAAGGCATTCCTCGCGGGCCTCCTGGCCCTCTCCTGCCTCGTCGCGGCTTTCGGCGCGGACAAGTACGACAAGCCCCGCGAAAAGGAAGTCGTCGTCGTGGGCAGGGTCATCCTCGATCCCCCGGTGGACGAGCGATTCTTTTCCAAGTTCTGGTTCCTGGATTCCCGTTACCTGACGATCAAGCCGGACAAGGGAGTCAAGGAGGGCGACGTGGTCCCCTCCGCGGCGAACATGATCTTCGCCTCTTCCGGTTTCTCCAACAACCAGATAGGGACGACGAACGCGAACGACGTCATCAGCGGCAAGATCAATATCCCCAAGGACCGGGTCGTCACGCTCCTGAACTTCGAATACCTTCCCGCGGGCTTCTACCTTTTCAGGATTTACCTCCCGGTTTTCGTGGAGTTCACCGTGCCTGACAATACCAACTACGTGTACGTGGGTACCCTCAAGTACGTCCGGAAGGGGAACCAGTACGAGCTGGTAAGCGCCACCCGGGTCGACGAGTTCGACGCCGCCCAGGCAGCGGTCAAGGAACGCTACGGGGCCGACGCCAAGCTCGTCCGCGTGCCCCTGCGGGACATGGAAGAAAAGAAATAACCCGCGTCGCGCGGAATCGCGCCCGAGGGCGCTGACCTGACCCGCCGGCGGTTCTCCCCAGGGGATCCGCCGGCGGGTTTTCCTTTTTAAAAACCTCCTGCAAGAAATTTCGCCGTTATTTCCGGCCATATCCCGTTCGTTCGCGCGACAAGCAACGCGAACCCCGACGCGCGAAACCCGCGTCCCGGTTACGACTGACGGCACGTCGAATCGGCGGGATGGATGGCGCGACGAAAACGAATACCGAAAAATATACTTCTCCTGTTGTGCGCCCTCCTCGCGGCGCGCTCGCCTTCGCCGGTCGGCGCGCTGCCATCGGACGGAACCGCCGGCACTTCCGCCTTTGAATTCGTCGACCAGGATATCGGCGAGATTCTTTACGCGATCTCGCTCAACAGAAAGGTCCCGATCGTCCCGGACTCGACGGTAACCGGCCGCGCGAGTTTCCGGTTCGCGGGCGGCGATTTCGAGTCCGCGTTCGGCGCCTTCCTGGGCATAAACGGGCTGTACGCCGACCGGGCCGAGGCGGTTTGGACGGTCTCGAGAATTCGGTTAGTCCGGAACGGCGACGGTGCCTTGGAGCTTGACGCCAACGACGTATACCTCGCTCAAATTCTCGATCGTCTCTCGGCCTTCACGGGCCGCGCGATCGTCCGGGATCTCCTGCCCTCCGGACGGGTGTCGATTCATTTGTCCGGGGCCGGCCTCGCGGAAACCCTCTCGATCCTGATGCGGCCCTACGCGGAATACGCCGTGGCGGACTCGGGCAACTTTTTCGAGATCCGTAGAAATTCCGCGCGGGATTCAACCCCCGCGCCTTCCCCGACGAACGCGCCCGCGGCGCCGTCCGTGCGGGCATCAGGCGGGCTTTATTCCTTCAGCGGCGAGCGATTCAGGATCGGCGACGCCCTCGACGCGCTCTTCGGCGCCGCGGGCATCGAGTATTCCTCCTTCGTGCGGGGCGACGGAATCGTCGAACGGCTTTCCTTCAGTGACAAGTCCTTCGACGAGGCCCTCGGTTTGCTGCTCGATCAGGCCAACGCGGAAGCCGTGAGGTCCGCGAATATATGGTGCATCCTTCCGGGGCAACAATCGGAAATCGCCAAAAGGCTTCGGAACGGCGACAGGGACTGGGTGAGATTCCCCCTCAAATTCGCCAACTATGCCCAGGTGCAGCCCGTCCTTCTCGCGCGGTATCCCGCCCTCGCGGCGGTACCGCTCCCGGGGGGAGACGGCTTTTTCGCGAGGGTGACCGAGGCGGAGCGCGCCGATCTCGTTCGCTGCCTCGACGCCGTCGACGCCAAGGGCTTTCGCGGCGAGGTGCGTCTCAAGTACATCAAGAGCGAGGAGCTCCTGAAAAACCCGCCGCCCTCGGTAACGCGGGAAAACCTCGTGGACGCGGGGGACGGAAACGCCCTCTTTTTCGTCGGGAGCCGCGAGCGGTACGCGGAATTCGCGAAAGACCTGGAAACCCTCGACCGGCCCAGGGCCCGCATCAGGTACGACCTTCTCATCATGCAGTATCAGGATTCCTCTGACCTCAAGTGGGGCTTCGCCGCCTCCGCCCGCCGTCTCGCGCCCGGGGACCAAACCATGGTCACCGGGAGTTTCGGCAATATCCTCAAGCTGAACTTCGACGTGATCACGGTGCTCGGGTATCAGTTCGCGGCGCAGCTCGACACGGCGATCGCCGAAAACCGGGCGAGCGTGTTCGCCGACACCACGCTCTACGGCCTCTCGGGCCAGGACATAAAATTCCAGAACACGAACACCTATCGATACCGCGACTACTACATCGATTCGCAGACCAAGGAGACCGTCTACACCGGCGTGACCAGGGAAATCACCTCCGGTTTGGTCCTAGACGTGAACGGCTGGGTATCGGGAGACGGGATGATTACGACCGCGGTGAACGCCTCGGTGTCTAAGCGCGGCGTCGACGTGTCGAGCGGGGTGGGCAATCCGCCGCCGACCTCGGAGAAGACGATCTCGACCCAGGTCCGCTCGCGCTCCGGCGAGACGGTCGTGCTCAGCGGCTTGAGGCAGGACGACTCTACCCTCGTCGAGGAGCGCGTGCCGTTCATTTCGCGGATTCCCCTCATCGGCTGGCTTTTCAGGAACCGCGACGAGTCCAGGGAAAAGTCCCAGACGGTAATCTACCTGATTCCCCGCGTGGACCTCGGATCCGACGAGTACGGCCAGGAAGGGCGCAGGACCGAATCGGCCTACGAGCGGCTGGTCCGTCCGTACCTGGGAGGCCAAGATGACCGGCCTTGAGCGCTCCGCCGTTTCGCTGAGTCCCGCGTTCTGCGCCCACAACGGCGTACTCCTCCTTCCCTCGAGCGATGGCGAAGTGTGCCTCGGCATGCTGGATATCGACGACCTGCCCTTGCGGGGGCGAATCGAGCGGGAATGGCCCGGCTCGCGGTTCAGTTACTCGCCCCTTGGCAGGGACGAGTTCGCCCTCGCCCTGAGCCGACTCTTCGCGGAGGATCGCGCGGAAGGCGGGGACGACGGCAGCGGGATGACGGCCTGCGACCGGCGCGACGGCGGCTCGGCGATCGACCGCGTCGAACGGGACGCGCCAATCGTGAATCTCCTCAATTCGATATTCCTGGAAGCCTCTTCCCTCGGCGCGTCGGACATTCACCTCGAGTCCGAGGCAAGCCACGTCGCCGTGCGGTACCGGGTGGACGGTCGGCTCAGGACGATGGCGAGGCTTTCGCCGGACCGGGGCGATGCCCTTTCGACCCGGCTCAAGCACCTCGCGAACCTCAATATCGTCGAGCGCCGACGGCCCCAGGACGGGAGGCTGAACGTCGCGGGGGCCGGCCGCGCGCTGGACGTGCGGGTTTCCTTCGCGCCGACGGTCCGGGGCGAGTCCGTCGTGCTGCGCCTCCTCGATTCGGGGAACGCGGCGCTCGACCTCGATTCCCTCGGCTATTCCACCCGGGAGCTCGCGCGCCTCCGCGGCGCCGTCGCTTCCGGTTCGGGACTCGTCCTGGTCTCCGGCCCCACCGGTTCGGGGAAGACCACGACCCTATCGGCGATTCTCCGGGAGCTGGCGAGCGACGAGCTCAAAATCGTCTCGATCGAGGATCCCGTCGAGTACCGGCTCGCGGGGGTTACGCAGATCCAGACCGACGAAGGACTCGCGCTCACCTTTGAATCGCTCCTTCGCCGGGTGTTCCGGCAGGACCCCGACGTCGTGATGATCGGCGAGATCCGCGACGGCCAGACCGCCCGGCTCGCCGCGAGGGCAGCGCTCACGGGGCATCTCGTGTTCGCCACCGTCCACGCGACCGGCGCGCTGGAGGCGATTCCCCGGTTAATGGACCTCGGCGTCGAACCCTATCTCGTCGCGGCCACCCTCAGGCTGTCGGTCGCCCAGAGGCTCCTGCGGAGGCGCTGCGCCCCCTGCGGCGGGACGGGTTGCCCGGCTTGCGGGGGAACCGGCTACGCCGGACGCGTCGCGGTATCGGAATCCTTCGGGATCGATCGGGACGCGAGGGGGGCTATCGAGTCCGCCCGGCCCGCTGAGCGTTTGGAAGCCCTGGCGCGCAGGGGCGGGTTCAGGACGATGAGGGAAGACGCGGCGGAAAAGATTCGAGCCGGGATCACGGACGAGGGCGAGGCCCGGCGGGAGATAGGCCCGTGAGCGGCGCGGTGCGAGGGAACGTGGGGCGGTTCACCTCGATGGCCCGGTCTCTTCTCGATTCGGGATACGGCCTGAACGACGCCCTGAGGCTGCTCTCCCGTGGCGACGTGTCTCCCGGCGCGCGGGATATCGCCGCGGCCCTCGCCGCCGAGATACGCCGGGGCAGGGGCTTTTCGCAAGCCCTCGCCGCCTTGCGTACCCCGGGGGGCGGAAGGGTCTTTCCGGAGGAATACGCGCTCCGCGTGGCGGGAGGCGAAAGGTCCGGCGATCTCGCGGGGGCGTTCGCCCGGCTGGACGACGGTTACTCGGAGCGGAAGAAGGCGAGGGAGAGACTCGTCTCGGCGCTCGTCTATCCCGCCTTCATCGTGGCGGTCTCGGGGGCGGGAACCGTCGCTGTCCTCGCGAGGGCCGTCCCGTACCTTCTCGCCATGGGATACCTCGACGCGGCGTCCCGCTCGGGAATCGTCTCGGGGCTCGTCGCGGCCTGGGCCGCGCTTCTCGTCCTTTCCGCTGCTTTTTCGGTCGCCGCCTGGCGGCTCGTCGGGAGGGCGTCGGGCGAATCCCTCGCTTTCGCCGTGCTGGAGGATTACGCCGCGGCGGGATTGCCCCTCGGGGACGCGCTCCTCCTTTGCGTCCGGGAACTTGGCCCGACGCCGCTCGCCGCGGCACTCGCCGGTATACGAAGGGCCGTCGCGTCGGGGCGTCCCCTGGCCCTCGCCTTTCGAGACGCGGGCCGGTTTCCCGCCTCGGTGACCGACCTCCTCCTCATGGGCGGCGAGTCGGGCGACGCGGGGAAGATGTTCGCGGGGGCGGCCCGCCACTACGCGGAGCGGGACAGGCGAAGGCGCGAGTACGCGCTTCGGGCGAGCGAACCGGCGGCGATCGCGATCGTCGGCGTCTACCTCGCCATCGCGCTCGAATCGGTCGTAATCCCGCTGTTGACGGGTATAGGGGGAATTCCATGAAGGGAAGAAACGAAGAGGGTTTCACGTTCATCGAGACGGTAATCGTCATCGCGATCATCCTCATCCTTTCCGCGGGAGTCGGGTTTTCGGCGATGAAGTACGTCGACAGGGCGCGGGTCGCCTCGGCGCGCAACCAGATATCGGCCTACAAGCTCGCGCTCGAGTCGTACTACCTCGACTGCGGCCGTTACCCTTCCGCCGGGCAGGGGCTCGTCGCGCTGTGGGAAAAGCCCGCCTTGAGCCCGGTGCCAGAGTCCTGGGCCGGTCCGTACGTGGACCGGGAAGTCGCCGGGGACCCTTGGGGCCGTCCTTTCGAGTATTCGGCGCCGGGAGAAAACGGGCTTCCTTTCGGGATCCTTTCGCTCGGGGCGGACGGTCTTCGGGGCGGGGAGGGAAATGATGCGGACGTCGCTTCGTGGAAATAGCGAGGGCTTTTGCCTGCTGTACGCCGTCTTGGCGATCTTCCTTTTCTCGCTCCTTTTCGTTCCGTTCTCGGAAGCCGCGTCGGCCCGGGCGAGGCTCGCGGAAAGGACGAGGTCCGCGGTTCTGTCCGCGAACGAACTGGCTAACGGGGAGGTCGTAAACCGCCATGACGTTCACTGAGCTTGGCGCCGCCGTCCTGATACTCGCGCTCTTTTTCGCGGGCCTCTCGTCCGCGGCGGCCCCGGCGGCGAGACTGTACGCAGGATCGTGCCGTTCGCTCCGCGAGGCAAGGGAGCTTTCCTTCGTGATCGAGAGCTTTCGCGCGGAGTGCCGGTCCGGGGATGCCGATTTCGCGGAATGGAAGCGCGCCGTATCCGTCGTCGACGGGGTGAAGGGGATCGAAATCTCCGCTTTGGAAACCGGCGACGGCACGGGGGCGTGGCGGCTCTCCTGCGAGGCTTACGGCGTTCCGCTGGAAGTGTTGGCCGCGGGAGCCTGCGAATGAAAGGATACGCGATACCCCGCGGTGATTTCGAAAGCTACTTTCTCAGGGCCGAACCGGGAACTCCCCCGAGGGGAAAGGCTTTCCGCGGGTGGGTCCGGTCGGAACTGGAAAAGCTGCATCCGGGCTTCGGGGAGTCCCACGCGGCGGACGTCAAGAAATTGCGCGTGCCGGGCGGGTCATGGTATCTCGCCACCGTGATGAGGCAAGAGGTCCTGGCGGAACACCGGGCGTTGGCCCGTCGCGCGCCTCTCGTCGCGGCGGAATGGTACGTCCTGGACGCGGAGGGCGCGCCGACGCTCCCGACGGGCGAAAGTCACGGACCTAAAAGGGCTTCGCGGCTCGGTCCCTCGTTCGCGAAGCGTCCCGGACGCGCGGCCGCATACGTTTCCCTCGCCGCGCTTCTTTTCGCGGCCTGCGCTCTCGCCCTGCCGCGCCCCGGGCGCGCGACGGCCGGTTCCCCGGTCTCTCCTTCCGGGGTCGTGATCGAGACGGAACGCGCGCCCCCTCTCCCCGACGCCGCGGACCTATTTGCCCTGATCGCCTCCCGCATCGCTGACACGGGCGCGACGGTATCGGACATGGAGGTTTCGTCTCGGGAGAGCCCTCCCGTGAGGATTTCCGTCGGCGGGAAGGGCCCCTCCGCCGTCATGGCTTCCCTGGAGGGCGCGGTTCCCCTGGACGCGGGTTCGTTCGGTCCGGTCTCTTTTTCGGGGAACGTCCCGCGGTATTCCCTGTCCTACGGATTCTCCGGGAACGGGATATCCCCTCCGACGGAGGGCGTGGCCCCCTCGTCGGCCCTTGCGTTCTTGTCGCGGGCCGCGGAATCGCTAACCGCTTCCGGGGGGACCCTCGAAGCCGCGCGGCTCGGTGGAGACGACGGGGATCGGGCTCTCTTTATCGAAGCCGCCGCGCCCCTTAGTCGCTCGGGTTCGGTACTGCTCGGGTTAACCGAAACGGCCAAAGCCTCCGGACTGGTCGTCGTTTCGGCCTTCGCGGAGGCCGGGGGGCAGGATGGCGTCCTGAGACTCAGGTTGAGCCTTCGGACGGCGTTGACCATTGGCGGAAACCCCGAGGAAGGCGCGGATTCCGGCGACTTCGGTCCCATCGAGGCCCGCTATGCCGACGTACCGCGGGCTTTCGGGTTTTTCGCCGCCGCTCCATCGTCGCAAACCACTTTACCAGGGAAAGGTACCGGGCCGGAAAGCGGATGGGCTGCCATCGGCACGATCGTCGACGCCCGGGGAAGGCGGGTCGTCTATTACAGGGATTCGGGAGGAAAGATCCATGAAATCGAAAATTGAATCGGCGTTACCATACGCGCCCCTGGCGCTCTTGGCGCTCCTGGCTTCCTGCTCGACCTTCGGGTTTTCCCCGGGCAGGTTCGACGTGCGCGGCATGGTGTACGACTTCGAAAACCGCCCGGTCGCGAAATACGAGGTTTCCCTCGACGGGAAGGCCAAGGCGGTTACCGACGTGACGGGCCGTTACGTCCTGCCATTGGTCTCCCCGGGGCGTTACCGGCTCACCGGGGAGGGCAAGTGTTTCGAGCGTTACGAGGCCCCGGCGGAAATCCTTTCCGGAAACGACGTCCAGTACCTTCGGGTCGTCTCGGCGGAGGAACTGCTCGAGCTTGCCGACGGGGCGCTTTCTCGGGGCGACCTTGACCGGGCTGCCGAATACGTATCCCGGGCGGAAAAAACCGGAAGCGAGTCCCCCCTCATTCCCTTTTATTCCGCGGTGACGCTCTTTCGGAAGGGAAAGCCCGGGGATGCCCTCGCCGTTCTCGAATCGTTAGCGGCGAAGGGTTTCGACGATCCCTGGGTGGAGGCGATGGCGGGTGACATGAGGGCCCTCGCGCAGGGGGAAAACGATGTCGATGAATGATCGCCCCGTCGCCGCGGCGGCTTTTTTGCTTTCGCTCGCCGTCGGGCTTCTCGCGTCATGCGACCTTCAGCCGGATTCTTTTCCGCCCTTCGTTCTGGGGAAACCCGAATGCGTGATCGGCGAGCGGCCCGGCTATTACCTCGTCGCGGGCATCGAATTCGAATTCGCGAACACCTCGGGAAAATCGATCCGCTCCCTCTCGGTATCGGCCATGGTATACGACCGGGAGACGGAGTCGAATCCTTTCGTCGGGTCGAACCGGATCGAGGGCCTGTTCGCGGGGGACATCCCCGGCAAGTCAAAGATCGACGCGGCGATACCCCTCGATTCCTATATATACGTCGCGCCGAGCGAGCCGTACATCGTCGACTTTTTTTACGTCTCGGCGATCGAGTATTCCGACGGCACGAGCTGGGCTGACCCGAACGGCGCCTATTGCACCGGGAGCGAGCCATGATCGGGAGGGATAAAAACAAGCGCATCGCCATTTTCGCCCTACGCGCGGCCGCCTGCGCGCTTCCCCTTTTGGCGCTTCCCTGTTCCTGCCTGCAAGGGATTCCCGCCGCGGGGATTCTCGAGATTACCGAAGGCATCTACAGCCTCACGGTAAACGACGGGGTGAACGGGACGGTAACCGTCGAGCCGGAAAAGGAGCTCTACGCGGAAAACGAGACGGTTCGCCTTACGGCCGCGCCCGCGGCGGGATACGTGTTCTGCGGCTGGAACGGCGACGTCGATGACGGGGAGTCGGCGGCCATGGAGATCGTGATGAACGGGAACAAGTCCGTCGGCGCGGACTTTTCCGCCCGCGGATGGACGCATCTCGTGTATATGGCGGCGGATAACGATCTCGACGACGAGGCCCTGAACGACCTGAACGAAATGGAAGCCGCCGATACCGGCGGGAAGGCAATGACGATACTCGCGCTGGTTGACCGCAAGGCGGGAAACGGCGACTGGCCGGACACTCGCCTGTACGAGATCGCCCATGATCCCGGCGGGAACTCGGCCTCCATCGTATCGTCGAGGCTCGCCTCGCCGGAGCTTGGCCTTTCGGCCGACGTCCCGGGCGAGCTCGATCTTTCCGATCCCGTCACCCTGGAACGCTTCATCGCCTACGCGGTCCGCGCGTATCCCGCCGCGCGGTATTCCCTGACGGTCTGGGGCCACGGTACGGGCTGGCGCGGCGACGGCGATGCCTCGACCGACGGCTCAATCCCGATGAAGGCGGTCGCCGTCGACGAAACCTCGGGGTCCTACATGACGATCGCCCTCCTCGGGGAAGCCCTACGAGACCGCGGCATAAGCGTCATCGGCTTCGATACCTGTTTCGGGGCGCTCCTCGAAGTCGCCTACGAGCTGCGGGACGCGGGCGAATACCTGGTGGGTTCCGAGGGACCGACGAAAGATTCCGGCTGGGATTACGCGACGCTCTTTTCTTCGGTCGACGGCTCGACGACCGCCACTTCGCTTGCCGACGCCGTGGCGGATCAGTTCAAGGCCGGGTACGCCGGGACCGCCAACGCGACGGTCTCCGTGATTCGCCTCGCGGAAATGGGGGCCTTGCAGGCGGACTTCGACTCATGGGCGACCGCGCTCGCCATGCGGATCGATGCCGCCGAAAAGAGAGATGCCCTGAGATCGGCCCTTTTCGATTCGTCCCGAATCGACGCGTTCTGGTATCCCGGAACTTCGAGCGACTACTACGTGGACGTATCAAGCCTCGTATCCCTCGCAAACGAAACCATCGACGACGACGGCCTGATCGCGGCGTCGGCGGAACTCCTCGAGACCCTGGACGGGGCCGTTCCCCGGACCTGGTCGGACGAATACGCGGAATCGGCCCGGCAAATCGGGGTGTTCCTGATCGGCGTAAACGATTCCAAGGTGCCGGCCTCGACCCACAGCCCCGCGTATACCCAAGGGAGCGGGGCGGACTGCGGCGCCTTCGTGAACGATACCGGGGGCTGGGTGCCGAACGCCGATCCGGACGCGGTAAGCGCGCTCAACAGGATTTTTTACTCCGTATTCTGATCAAATAAAAGGAATAATAAAATGAATAAAAGAGCATGGTTCGTGGCATTTAAGGTCGTGGCGCTCGCGTCATTCATTCGCGCGGTTCCGGCTTTCGCGGGGGGATTGGAAACGGTCCTGAGTTACGACTTCGGGAATGGCCGCGCCGTTATGCTCCCCTGCGAAGGAACGGTCGAGCTCCGCGGGCCCGGAATCAGGCTCGAATTGGCGAATGGCTCCTCGATCGAATGCGCGAAGAGCCAGCCGGTATGGATAATCGG
>QKCE01000243.1 GCA_003245785.1 Spirochaetales bacterium
TAGCACCGGGCCGGGGCGGCCGGTCGTCGCGATGTCGAAGGCCTCCCGCATTACCTCGGCGAGCTTCGCCACGTCGCGCACGATGTAATTGTGCTTCGTGATCGAAAGGGTGATGCCGGTGATATCCACTTCCTGAAAGCTGTCCTTGCCCAGGAGGTGCGTGGGAACGTTGCAGGTTATCGCGATCATGGGCACGGAGTCCATGTAGGCAGTGGCGATGCCGGTGACCAGGTTCGTGCAGCCGGGTCCGCTCGTGGCGAGCACCACCCCCGGCTTTCCCGAGGCCCGGGCGTAGCCGTCCGCCGCGTGGGCGGCGCCCTGCTCGTGGGCGGTCAGGATGTGGCGGATGCGGTCCGAGTTTTTGTAGAGCTCGTCGTAAATGTTGAGGATCGTCCCGCCGGGATACCCGAATACGGTGTCGACCCCCCGCTCCGCGAGGCATTCAATGACTATTTTCGCGCCGGTACATTTCATCGGTTCTTGCTGTCTCCCATCTCGCACCGAAAGCACGGCGCCAGTATAGCATGGTCCCGGGCGACCTGAGGGAACGCCCGGGCGTTTTTTTTTCAGAGAGCCTCGATGGCCGCGATGACGAGATCGCCCATCTTCCGGGTTCCCACGAGCCTGTCGCCCAGGGCGGCGCGGTCCGCGGCGCTTCCGGCGATGTCGCCGGTGCGCCAGCCGGCGTCGAGAACCTTCGAGACGGCCTTCTCGATCGCGTCGGCTTCCCTCGAGAGGCCGAAGGAGAAGCGGAGCAGCATCGCGCAGGTGAGGATGGTCGCCAGGGGGTTCGCGAGGTCTTTGCCCGCGATGTCCGGGGCGGAGCCGTGGATCGGCTCGTAGAGCCCGGGGCCCGAATCGCCGAGGGAGGCGGAGGCGAGCATGCCGATGGAGCCGGTGATCTGGCTCGCCTCGTCGGAAAGGATGTCGCCGAACATGTTGCTCGTCACGATCACGTCGAACTGGCCGGGGTTTCGCACGAGCTGCATCGCGGCGTTGTCCACGTACATGTAGGAGAGCTCGACCTCGGGCCACTTGCCCTTCATCGACTCGGCGACCTCGCGCCAAAGGCGGCTCGTCTCGAGGATATTCGCCTTGTCCACCACGCAAAGCCGCTTCTGCCGCTTCATGGCGGACTCGAAGCCGATCTTCACGACCCGCTCGATCTCGGGACGGCTGTAAGCCTCGGTATCCCAGGCGGCATCGCCCGCGGCGTTACGGCCACGGTCGCCGAAATAGATACCCCCCGTGAGTTCCCGGACGATCAGGATATCGAGGCCGTCCTTCACGATCTCGGGCTTGAGCGGGCAGGCGGCGGAAAGCTGGGGGAACATGAGGGCCGGGCGGAGGTTCGCGTAGACTTTCATGCCCGCGCGGAGCCCGAGAAGGGCCTTTTCGGGCCTTTTGGCGCCGGGAAGGGTATCCCACTTGGGGCCGCCGACGGCGCCGAGGAGCACCGCGTCGCTGGCCACGCAGGCCTCGAGGCTTTCCTTCGGCAGGGGCTCGCCGGTCGCGTCGATGGCGCAGCCGCCGGCTTTCACCTCGGTGTATTCAAAGCCGTGGCCGAACTTCTTGCCGATCGCGTCGAGGGCGCGGCATCCTTCGCGAACGATATCGGGACCGATGCCGTCCCCGGGTATGGTGGTGATCTTGCAATTCATCATGAGCTCCTTTGAAACCTCGCCGCCCACCCGTTCGGATGGACGGGGCGCATACTTCAGTTTAGTTAAAGTAATTTAGTATTTATACAAACATTTGTAAAGCCTCGAACCGTTCCAACGACCTACAGATACGCCTTGAACCGCTTTTCCACGTCCATGATCAGCTTGTACTCGAAGGAGTCGACCAGGGCTATCCACGAAGCCTCGATCACGTCGCTCGAAACCCCCACGGTGGACCAGACTTCCTCGCCGTCGGTGGATTCGATGAGCACCCGGACCTTCGCGGCGGTGGCGCTTCTCGAATCGAGGACGCGTACCTTGAAGTCCGTCAGGCGGATTTCCTTGACCCCGGGGTAAAAGCTCTGGAGGGCCTTGCGAAGCGCGCAGTCCAGGGCGTGAATGGGGCCGTCGCCCTCCCCCGCCGTGATGGTGTCTACGCCGTCGACGCCGATCTTGATCTGGGCGAAGGCGGTAAAGTCGCTTTTCCCGTCGGGCTGCTCGGCGATGATCTTGTAGTAGTGGAGGTCGAAAAAGGGCTTGTATTTGCCCATGTTCTTTCGCACGAGGAGCTCGAAGCTGCCCTCGGCGCCCTCGAACTGGTAGCCCTCGTGCTCCAGGGCCTTTACGCGGTCCACGATCTGCTGGGCGACCGGGCTGTCCTTCCCGATATTCGGGTCGAACTTCCGGATTTTCTCGATGATCATGGAACGGCCGGCGACCTCGCTCATGAGGAAGGTGCGCTCGTTGCCTACCGTGGAGGGGTGCACGTGCTCGTAGGCCTTCGGGTTTTTGGTCATCGCGTCGATATGCATGCCCGCCTTGTGGGCGAAGGCCGTATGGCCCACGAAGGGCATGCCGTCGTCCATGGTGACGTTCGCGATTTCCGCGACCCGCCGCGCCATGGGCGTGAGGGTGGCGACCTTCCCTTCCGGGAGGCATTTCATGCCCATCTTGAGCTCGAGGTTCGCGATGATGGTCGAGAGGTTCGCGTTGCCGGTGCGCTCGCCGAAGCCGATGAGGGTTCCCTGTACCTGCACCGCACCGCCCTTCACGGCCATGATGGAATTCGCGACGGCCATGCCGCCGTCGTTGTGGCAGTGGATGCCCACGGGCACTCCGAATTCCCTCGTCACGACCTCGGTGATCTCCC
>QKCE01000346.1 GCA_003245785.1 Spirochaetales bacterium
AGACCAGTATTACCTCCATAAATTCGGCCTGAGCCGCGACGGAACCGAGCTCAAGATCGGGGACTTCGACATGTTCGGGGTACCCGTCACCCTGGCGCTCAGCACCGGGCGCTTCCTTTTCGTGCTCTCCCCGAGGGAACAGCACCTGTTCCGGGAATACGTGGATTCCCCCGTCCGGCTCTTCTTGCGAACCCGGGCGAATCGGGACGAAAAGGCCGACCTCAAGATAATACTGATGAACGGCAAGCTGACGGCGATCGAGAATCTCGCGCAAAACGAGAATCTTTGCCTTTTGACGATCCGATACCTCCATTCACCGGAGGAGTATAGCGAAAGGATTCAATCCTTTTTCTACAACGCCGATTACCTGCGCGAGAAATACAAACAGAGCCAGGCCTCGGGCGATTCCGCGGTTCCCTTCGCGAATCTTCCCCTCGACACGCTCAACCAGCACGCCGTCGTACGGTTTCCCGACGGCTCAAAGCGACGCGCGCGGATCCAGGCCCTGGCTTCCAGCGCGATCGAGCTTTTTCTGGAGGCTTCGGAAGGGGAAATAAACGCGGACACGGCATTGGCGGTCGAATTGCATTTCCAGGGATTTTCGATTTTCCTCAAGTCCTCGGGAAAGGCCTGCCGTGCTTCCGCCGAGGTGTCGGGCTTTGCCTTCGCGACCCTGTCCCTTTCGTTCCACCCCGCGGTGGTCGAATTGGTCGGCATGGCCGCCCCGGCCGCCCCGGCCGCGCCTGTCGCCCCGGTTAAGTAACCCCTTCCCACGCCATGCCCTTCGGGGTATCATCGGCCATCATGAACTCCCATATCGGCGAAATTGCCGCCCTTGGCACCTCGGTTTCCTGGACCGTGGCGGCGTTATTGATGGAACATGCCGTCGCGAAAGTCGGCGTGATGGCGGTAAACACCCTCAAGGTGGCCTTCGGGAGCGCATACCTCGCGATTCTCGCGCTGCTGCTTACCGGGCATCCCTTCCCGGTCGGCTTATCGGCCTCGGCATGGCTCTTTCTCGGCGCCTCGGGGCTTATCGGCTTCGTAATCGGCGATTATTTCCTGCTCCACGCCTATGTGCTCGTGGGTTCCGCCATGGCGATGCTCCTCATGTCGATATCCGTCCCCCTTACCGCGGTAGCGGCCTTTTTCGTCTTCGGCGAGCGGCTCGGGAACTGGGCCCTCGCCGGCATGGCGCTCTGCGTTACCGGAGTCTCGGTCACCATCGCGAGCGGGAACAAGACCCGCCGTGCCCGCGCCGACGCCGCGCCCGGCGCCGCCGGGAACGGCGCCGGGACCGTAACCGTCAGCGCCGGCCGTGGCCCCGGTTCCTATGCCAAGGGGGTGGCTTACGGGATCCTTTCGGCGGTAACGATGGCGGCGGCCACGCTTTGCACGAAGGCCGGGGCGGTCGGGGTCGATTCGGTCTGGGCCACCCAGATACGGATAGGGAGCGCGCTCTTCGGCTTCATCGCCTTCGCGCTCGCGACGGGGAAGCTTCGCGAGGTGGGCGTCGCCCTCCGCGACCGGCGCGCCCTCCCGGTCATCGCCCTGGGGGGCGTATTCGGCCCCTTCGTCGGGGTCGGACTTCTCCTTTTCGCGATCCAGCACGCCGAGGCGGGGGTGGTTTCCACCCTCAGTTCCCTTTCTCCGGTTTTCCTCCTGCCGCCCACCGCGCTTCTCCTGAAGAGGCGGGTCACCCTGGCGGAAACCGGCGGCGCGATTCTCGCCATGGTCGGCCTCGCGCTCATTTTCCGGTGAGTCCCGCATGAAAGCACTGGCATTCGGGGAGATCCTCTTCGACGTATTCCCCGACCGAAAAACCCTCGGCGGCGCCCCGCTCAACGTGGCCGCCCACCTCCGTGCCCTTGGCCACGACGCGGAGATCCTGTCGGCGGTGGGGGCCGACGCCCTGGGGGACGAGGCCCTCGCCTGGCTCTCCCGCCGGGGATTCCCCCCGGGCGGCGTCGCCCGGCTCGACGACCTGCCGACCGGGATCGCGACGATTACCCTCGCGGACGGCGTCGCGGATTACGAGTTCAACGCCCCCTGCGCCTGGGATACCATTCCCCTCCCCGCGGAGACGGAGCGGCGAATCGCGGACGCCGAATGGGACGCGGTGATTTTCGGCTCCCTCGCCCAACGGGGTCCCGCGAGCCGCGAAAGCCTCGCGAAGCTCCTGGACGCGGCGCGCGGTCGGACGGTTTTTTTCGACGTGAATATCAGGAAGAATTTTTATTCCCGGGAAATTCTCGACTTTTCCCTCCGCCGGGCGGATATCCTGAAGCTGAACGACGACGAGGTGGGCCTCGTCGCCGAAACCCTGGGGGTGGACGAGCGGTTCGACCCGGACTCGGCGCGGGCCGTCGACTTTCTGGACCGCCTCTGCGGCGAGTACGGCCTTCGGGGCGCGCTCCTGACCCGGGGAGAGAGGGGCGCCCTCGCCCGTTTCGGCGGCGAAAGCCACGAGTCCGTCCCGGGAAAGGCGCGGGTGTCCGATACCGTGGGCGCCGGGGACAGTTTTTCCGCGGCCTTCCTGGCGGCGACGGCCAAGGGCTTCCCGGTTCCCGAGGCGCTTGGCTTCGCCGGAACGCTCGCGGAATTCGTCGTTTCCCGGCCCGGTGCGACCCCGGACTACGACGACGCGCTCCGCGCGCGGCTCGCGCCGATCATGGGCGGGGACGGGGTTTGACGGGGACCGAAGGGAAATGACGCGAGGGTTCGGGGCGCGCGGCGACGTGTCTCCGGGCTTCGATGCCCCGGCGCGGGCGTAGCCGGGGAGGCTAGCATCCCCTTACCCCCTGTTGC
>QKCE01000144.1 GCA_003245785.1 Spirochaetales bacterium
ATCTCGTAATCCCCGCGGGGAATCGACTCCCCAATCGGCGGCGCGAGGCGCGCGGAGCCGATCCAGCGGTCCTTGCCCCTCATCCGTACCGAGGCGTCGGAGGCGTCGATCGTCCACTCGAGGCCCGTTTCCCCGTGGCTGACCCGGATCGAGTAAAAATCCCTCGGCCCGTCCGAGTCGCCCCAGGTGGCGAAGGCGGAGAGGCGCTCCTCGAAGGAGCCCGGGGACGTTTCGTCAAGCATGACCTTGAAGTCGACCGAGGCGATTGAGGGTGGAGACTGGGCGCAGGAGACGGAGAGGCCGAGAGCCGCCGCCGCGAGCGCCGCCCCGGCGAAAAAGGCGGGAAGGCGGCGCATCAAAACATGAAGGTGAGGTTGATGACCGTGAGGTCGCTGTCGCGAAACTGGTTTGCCATGGACTCGAAGCGCACGTTCACCTTTTCGCACGCCTCGCTCAGGTAGGAAATGTAATACATTCCGAGGCTCGTATCCTCGCCGCCCTCGGGAATTTCCCGGTAGAAATCTATCAGGGACTTCTTTTTCAGATCCGCGTTCTTTTTGTCGTTAATCGCCTCGCGGACGGTTTCGGACTGCTCTTCCCGGTTGTAGAGGGTAATCTGGAGCTTTCCCTGGGTACCGATGGAGGTGCTGCCGCCCCCGAGCTTCCACGAAACGAAGACGAGCTCGCGCTTTCGTTCGAGCTCGGCGATCACCTTTTTCCGTATGTTGGGGTCGAACATGACCGTCGACGGATCGACGGTGCCCCTGTACATTTCCCGGACCTCTTTCCTCAGATTCGCGTTTTCCGCGTTGATGACCAGCTCCATGAGCATGAGGGAGATGTACTCGGCGATTTTCGCCTTGTCCATGTATTCCGTGAGGCTCGCGCGGATCGTGCGGAGGATGGTATCGAATCCGTCGGCGTCGCGGAACTTCGTGATGATGAACCACGTGAAGGGACGCAGGTTGTTCATGAACTTTTCGCTGAGGAGTAGCTGTATGTTTTTCTCCTCCGGGAGGAGGGAGGTATTCTTGTTGATGAATGTGTAAAGGGGTGAAAGGATTTCCTGTTTCGCCTCGAAGATTATCTTTTCGTTTTTTTTCAATACCGAACGGAGAAAGCCGTCATTGATGTGGGTCTTCTCGTCTATGATGTTCGCGGGGTTCAGCCTGTTCCACTTCTTAATGACGTCGGAAGAGAGGATTCGGTGGAAAATGTACTCGTCGTATTGGCGGTACAGGACCGAATACACGATGAGCTTGGACAGGTCCATCGTTTCCTGCCGGGAGGTGACGAACTCGGGTTTCGAAATCTCGATCTTGGAAATATAGTCGATTAGCAGGAGCCTCTGGATGGTCGCGGGGGTGAACTCGTCCAGCGAGATACCGTATTCCTCGACGTTATCGGCCAGCTTGAACTTGAGGAGCTTCTTGTTTTGTCGGATGAAAAACGTGGAGCCTTCCTGGGTCAAAATGATCTTCAATGGCAAATTTAAAATACTTTTTTTTTCCCCAGCGGCCATGCGTACCCCCAAGCTGTTCCGGAACAAGGCCAGTATATACCAGAAAAACCACTTTGTATATGTCAAAAACCGGGTCGCACTTGACGGCAGAACCGCCAACTTTTATTCTGGACCGGTATGAAGCGAAGCCGTCTCCTCTTCCCGCTCAGCCTACTCATCCTTTTCGCCGGCACGCTCCACGGCTTGGACGCCCCCGCCCAGGACGCCGTACTGGAAGACCTGGTCCCCGCCTTCGTGGCCCTGGATTCCTCCGCCGCCACGATCCGGGCCCTGGAATCCCTTTCGGAAGCCCGTCCCGACGCGCTCGTCCTTCGGGCCGCCGACTTCAAGGGCGTGCCGACGCCGCCCGCCGTCGCCGGCGCGGTAATCGCCCTCCGGGAAGGCACCGGCGCCGGCGTGACGGTCGTCAACGGCCAGCGCGGAAAAACGAGCCCCCGATGGCTCCTTCTCGCCGTTACCGACTCCCTCGCCGAGGCGGGGATACCTTTCGCCCTCGCCCAGCCCAGCATGCCCCTCTATCGCCTGGGCTGGATCCGGGACGATCCCGGTCTCGCGGAGTTTTCCGCCTCCGGGTTACCCTCCATCCTCGTCGAACTGCCGCCAAACCCCGAGCCCTTCCTCGGCCTGACCGCCGCGAGGCTTTCGTCGGGAATACCGGCCCGGTCCGACCAGCATTATCTGACGATCCAGTTCAGGGGCAGGCTCTATACCTTCGGAGAGGAAGCGATCGTGACCCTCATGATCGCGGTGTACGGCGCCCTTTTCTTCGTCGTGTTCTTCCTCAGTTTTTCCTACGGCAACCGGAGCGAACGGCATTTGCGGGACTTCTTCCGGGTATGGTGGCTGCCGTTCTTCTATTTCGCGGTGACCTTCGCGTCCCTCGCCGCCGGGCAGGCCCTCGCGAAATGGCTGGTCGGACTCCAATTCGGGTCCCCGGGGGGCTGGGTCATCATCCCCGCCCGGGCGTTGTCCGCAAAGCTCGTCTTCGCGCTTTTCTTTCTCTCGATCCTGGTCACGTTCAACCAGTTCATTCCCTTTCCCCAGGGAAGCTTCATTTACGGTTATATCGCGAGCCTCGCCTGCCTCTTGAACATCTTCGTGTTTGCGTCCCTCGATTTTTCCCTCTCGCCCCTCTTTTCCCTGGTATTTTGCGTTTCCTTCGCGCTCTATCACCTGGGAAACGCCGGCGTCCAGATCGGTGGGCTCGCCCTGATGGCCCTCCCCTTCGTGCCCTATTTCGTCGCCCTCGCGCGGGGCGACTCGAC